>CAJKZL010000105.1 GCA_905204385.1 uncultured Odoribacter sp.
TGATACCAACTTTAATCTTTGCCATTTTCGTTATTTTTAAAGGTTATAAATCTATTTATTTTCACTCCAAAATTATAATAAAGTCACTAATTTAATGCAGGTTGGGTGGAAAACCCGTTAAAAAAATCACTCAAACGATTTCATCCCCGGAAAGAAACGGAGTGGGTCTGCAAGGGCGCTTTCGTATATGCCGGACATTTCCGGTCTATAGCACAGGAAGACACTACTCCCGAGAGGATGAGGCCCGTTAGGAGAACGACAAATATTTTTTTCATTTTCATAAAATCTTGTTTGTTAGTTGCACCAAATTCGTTCGAATACCGGTTTCCGGTCTGATTATACGAATACGGAAAGGGGTAGGTTGGGTGTAAAAACGTAATTTAGTGTTTTTTGTCTTAACTTAGAACTATGATTTTCACAAATGTATGATAAATTATTGAAAAATTCCAAAAGGATTATGGAAAATTTTTAGCTAGGATTGTTGGATAAATTGTTATCTGAAGCCCCGGTCTAAGAAAAAAATGAAAGTTTTCTTCAGATTTTTCTTTAAAAAAGTTTGTGCAAACGTTTTAAAAGATATATCTTTGACAGCGAAATAAAGAATTATATTGCTTTATAAGTGTAGTAAATTTATTGTTAGTGTGTTTGAAAAGAGGTTCGTGAGAACCTCTTTTTATTTATCTGGAAACGGCAAATTGCGAGGTGGCTTATTGTAATTGCCTGATTTGTATAATCCGTTGAGTGAAGGAAGTGATTTTAAAGCGGTCATCGGGCCGGTAGCCGACAATCCACGCTACCTTATCGTCGGATAACAACAATAAGCATTCTTTCTTTTGTTTGGCACTGAATTTTTGGTCGGTGAAAAAATCACTTAGTTTCTTTTTGCTTTTTTTCATTCCTAAGGGGCAGAAATAGTCTCCGGCTTGCCAATGACGGACGCAAAGCGGAAATTTAACTTTGTCGGCATCGAGGCAGGCAATGGTGGGGTCTTTGGGAATTTCGAAATCTTCCGTACGGAGGAATCGGCTAATCTCCAGGATGTGGTTGCCCATAGTGTATTGTCCGCAATCCGGGATGTAAAGGGGAGGACATTGCTCCTGGCATGCTTCGTACAGTCGCCAGCAAGTGCGGCCTTTAACGAGGATGTGGCGGCCTGCCCTGAATTGCTTTCCCGGGGTAGACGAATGAGTATTCAGGATGTCGCGGACCTGCGCTTTATTGAAGCCGAAAGGCTTGAGGGTTTCGTATAAAAAGGTATAGGGAGCGGGAGAGGAGAGCGTTTTGGCTATGTGAATCAGGATTTCGTCTTCTTCGCAATCCAATATTTCTTCCTGTAGTTGGCGTATGCCGTAATTGAAAATCTGTTCGGTTTCCTTCAGTGCAGTGCAATTTTCCGTCATGGTGTCCAGAAAGGAAGGATTGATTTCCTTGAGCACCGGGATGACCTGATGGCGTATTTTGTTGCGGAGATAATCCAGGGAGTTGTTGGTAGAGTCGGTGCGGAAGCCGAGCTGATGGGCTTCAATGTATCGGAGAATATCGGCGCGCGAACATTCCAGCAAAGGACGGAGGATATCCCCGTTTACGGGCTTGATCCCGGTCAGTCCTTTTATGCCTGTGCCCCGGCAAAGGTTGATCAGCAGGGTTTCTGCCACGTCGTCGGCATGGTGAGCCACTACGATATAATCCATTTTTTTCTTTTTTTTCATCTCCCTGAACCAGTCGTAACGAAGTTCCCGGGCCGCCATTTCTATACTGAGGCTTTTTTCCCTGGCATAAGCCAGGGTATTGAATTTTTTTACACTGTGGTCGATGCCATAGGAGTCGCAAAACCGCTTGACAAATAGTTCGTCCATGTCGGATTCTCTTCCCCGGAGGGAGAAATTACAGTGCAACACCAATATCCGCAGGTTCAGGTATTTAAAGGCATGCAGGAGACTGATGGAGTCGGCTCCGCCGCTGACTGCCAGTATAAAGCCCGCATTCCGGGGAATGTCGTGCCTTGCCAAAAATCGTTCAATCGTTTCCTGTATCATGGGAATTATATTTCGCTCAATTCCAGCCATCTCATTTCTTTTTCGTCCAAGATAGCGATTATTTCGGCAATCCGGTTCGATTTCGCTATTAATTCATCCGAAGAAAGGGTGCCTGAATTTAAAGCATTTTCGATAACTGTTTTTTCCTGGTTCAATTCTTCCAGCTCGGTTTCCAGTTGTTGCATTTCCTGGCGCTCTTTGAAGCTGAGTTTTCGTTTTTTATCCGTCGTTTCGGGGGCTGAAGTTTGCGGTGCCGCTTTGATGGCGTTCTTCTTTTTTTCTTTCCCGGCCTTCTCCTGCAATTCTTTCTCTTCGTCTTTTTTGTTTTTGTAAATCGTGTAATTGCCGGGGAAATCCTTAACGATGCCGTTGCCTTCGAAGGCAAAAATCCGGTCTACGACCTTGTCGGTAAAAAAGCGGTCGTGGGAAACGATCAGCAGGCAGCCTTTGAAGCTTTTCAGATAATCTTCCAAAACGTTCAGCGTCACGATATCCAGGTCGTTGGTCGGCTCGTCGAGAATCAGAAAGTTAGGATTGCTCATCAATACCGTCAGTAAGTACAATCGTCTCCTTTCTCCTCCGCTCAATTTTTCGACTAAAGAATATTGTTGCTTGTCCGTGAACATGAAATATTCCAGAAATTGTGAGGCCGAAAGTATACGGCCATTGCCCAGGTCGATTTGTTCGGAAATATTTTTGACGATGTCGATGACCCGATCGTTGTCGTTGAACTGGATGCCCGATTGTTTGTAGTAGCCGTAAACCACCGTTTCTCCGACGGAAATGCGGCCCTCGTCCGGTTGGAGGTTTTGAGTGATGATGTTCAGGAAAGTAGATTTGCCGACACCATTTTTACCCACGATGCCGATTTTCTCTCCTCGTACGAACTTATAGGAAAAATCGCGCAGAACGCAATGTCCGTCGAAACTTTTTCCGACCTGCTCCAATTCGAGTATTTTTTTCCCCAGTCGTTTCCCCTGAATGTCCAGTTCCAGGGTATTGTCCGATACCTGCTGGGAAGCCACCTCTTTCAATTTGTAGAAGTTGTCGATCCGGTATTGCGCTTTGTGGCTGCGTGCCTGGGGCATACGACGCATCCATTCCTGTTCGGTACGCAGAAGATTGCGTGCCTTATCGATGGCTGCATTGCGGTTTTCTATGCGTTCCGCTCTTTTTTCCAGATAATAGGCATAGTTGCCGTCATAGGCGAATAGGCCCGATTCGTCGATTTCTATGATTTGATTGCATACCCTGTCCAGAAAATAGCGGTCGTGGGTCACCATCAGAAGTGTAGCGGAGGACTTGCCCAGATAATCTTCCAGCCATTCCGTCATCTCGATGTCCAGGTGGTTGGTGGGTTCGTCCAGGATCAGAAAGTCGGGATTGCTGATCAAAACCTTGGCTAGACCGACCCTTTTTTTCTGTCCTCCGGATAGGAATTTGATTTTCTTATCATAAGTGTCGATTTTCAGTTCGGACAAAATTTGCTTGATCGTATTGTCATAGTCCCAGGCGGCATGGGCGTCCATTTCCGGGATGAGCTTTTCCAGGGCCTGCATGTCGTTGTTGCCGAGAGCGTTTTCATAAGATTTTATCAAGGACAGTATAGGCGAATCGGAATTGAACACCTCTTCGAAAACGGTGTTTTCAGGGTCCAGGGCCGGGTCCTGATCGAGAATGCCCACCGAGATGTCGTTTCGGAAAATGACGGTTCCTGTTTCGGCGCTGTCTTTGCCGGCAATGATGCGGAGAAGAGTGGATTTACCCATGCCGTTTTTGGCAATCAGGGCAACCTTCTGACCTTTCCCGATCCCGAAAGAGATGTTTTCAAACAGAGATTGTTCGCCAAAGCGTTTACTGAGGTTATTCACTTGTAGATAACTGATCATGACTATAAAATATATGGTATTTAATTCTCCCGGACTTGCCGGAGGCTGCTTTTGATTGGCGGAACAAATATACCAATAATTGCGCGCATTGCCTTATGTCGTTTATTTTTTCAGGTACTGCCGTCTCTCCTCTTCGGTAAAATGTTCGATGGCATAGCGAAGCATGGTTCGGGGCATTTGCCGGTAACGGGTGGACAAAAAGTCTACCAGCGTTTGCCGGTTTTTCTTTCCGGTTTCGCGCAGTAGCCATCCCACTGCTTTATGGATCAGATCGTGAGGGTGATGCAAGAGTAGGTCGGCAATAGCCAGGCAATCTTTGAAATCCCCCTTGCGCACAAAGTGCATACAGGTGACGATGGCAATCCTTTGTTCCCATAATTTGGGAGAACGGGCTAGAGTGTAAAGCAGTTGGCGATCTTTGTCGTCGAGCCATACTCCTAACATTTTATAGCAGGTGAGGTCCACCAGATCCCAATTATTGATCGTATCCGTGTGGGACAGATAAAAGTCGATACAGGATTGCCGGAAGCTTTCGTCTTTATTTTTTGTGAATTGCCTGACGAGGATCAGTAAGCCCGTCAAGCGGGCTTCGTGCCAGGGCGAAACGACCAGTTCGCCGATCACTGTCAGGGGAGCGGCATGGTATTTTTGAGCCAAAAGCCGTTGTTCCGGGACGGTAACGCCGAGGAAAAGGTCTCCTTCTCCGTATTGACCGGCTCCCGTCCTGAAAAAACGGGATAGGTGAACGGCTTTTTCTGCATTTCCCAAGGTCTGTAATTCTGTAATGATTTGCTGTGCGTTTAGCATATTGTTGTTGTTTGCGTTTGTCTTTTCATTCGGCAGGGTGCCGAAGAAGTTGCTAATATAAACAAAAACCGATATTTCTTTCTTTGTTCGGCATTAAATTCAGTGTGTCGGCTCAGAGGGATCGACGAAAGCGAAACGGGAAACGACCCCTTGATATCCAGTTTCTTGAAGGAAATTGTTAGTAAAAAACCCTTTTTTGTTATTAAAAAGCAGTTCAAAATCCAGCCAGATAATTTTTTTAATTGTACTTTTACGACAAATATCATAAAATGGGAATTTATGTCTAAGATTATTGCTATTGCTAATCAGAAAGGTGGTGTAGGAAAAACGACGACTTCGGTGAATCTGGCTGCCAGTCTGGCTGTTCTGGAAAAAAAAATATTATTGGTGGACGCCGACCCTCAGGGGAATGCTTCTTCCGGTTTAGGATATGAGGTTCAGAAATTAGGGGATTCTACAATTTATGAATGTTTGGTGGATGGTCTGGAAGCGGAGAAAGCGACGTTGAAAACCGAAATAGACCGTTTGTTTTTACTACCTTCCAATATAAATCTGGTCGGGGCGGAGGTCGATATGATGAATCTTCCGGAACGGGAAAAAATCATGAAAAAAGTGCTGGGAGCGGTCCGCGATCAATATGATTATATTATAATCGACTGTTCGCCTTCTCTAGGGTTGATCACGGTAAATTCCCTGACCGCTGCCGATTCGGTGATGATACCGGTACAGTGTGAGTACTTTGCACTGGAAGGGCTTGGAAAGTTGTTGAGTACCGTTAAGTTAATACAAAAGCGACTGAACACGGACCTGGAGATAGAAGGGTTTGTGCTGACCATGTACGATGCCCGCTTGCGCTTGTCCAATCAGGTGGTCGAAGAAGTGAGGCGTAATTTTCAGGAGATGGTATTCCATACCCTGATCAACCGAAACACCAAATTGGCTGAAGCTCCCGGTTTCGGGCAGCCGGCTATTTTGTACGATGCCAGCAGCCGCGGATCTGAGGATTATATGGCTTTGGCCCAGGAATTGATTAAAAGAAATCTGGAATAAAAATTGTAATATTCGATAGAGTAGCATACTGTTGGAATAAAAACTGCAGATCAAAAATTGATAGTGGAGATATGGCAAAAAAAAATGTATTAGGACGGGGATTGGGCGCTCTGATTGCAGATGCTGCAGAAGAGCCTGTGACAAAAGAAGTTGTGGTTTCAGCCATTCAGGAACTGGATTTGGCTGCTATTCGTCCCAATCCTTTTCAGCCGCGGACCGAATTTGATGAAGAGGCGCTACAGGAACTGGCAGCATCTATAAAATCTATCGGGATTGTGCAACCCATCACCGTTCGGGCCGTAGAAGACGGGAAGTATGAAATTGTAGCCGGAGAACGGCGTTTCAGGGCTTCTAAAATGGCAGGCCTGACCACCATTCCTGCCTATATCCGTAAGACAGAGGACGAGAGCCTGTTGGAGCTTGCCCTGATTGAAAATATTCAGCGGGAAGATCTGAACGCCATAGAAGTGGCCATCAGTTATCAGCGCTTGATCGACGAGTGCAGCCTCACTCAGGATGCTTTGAGCGAAAGAGTGGGGAAGAAGAGGGCGACCATTGCCAATTATCTGCGCTTATTGAAGCTTCCGGCCCAGATTCAGTTGGCGGTTAAGGATAGGAAAATTTCTATGGGTCATGCCAGGGCCATCTTGGGCGTGAACGATCCGGACACTCAGCTGATGATTTTTGAACAGATTTTGAAATATGATTTTTCGGTCCGTAAGGTGGAGGAAATTGTCCGGGAACTGGTTGCTCCGAAGGAGGAAGATGCCACTTTGCCCGGAGAGTTGCCGGTTGAGGGGAAGAAAAAAAATGAAATAGGGGATTATATCGAGCTCCAGCAACATTTGTCCCGGCGTTTTAACGCAAAAGTGGAATTGAAAAGAAACGAAAACGGAAGAGGCAAGATTGTGATCGGCTTTAAGTCGGATGCCGAGTTGGAAAAGATCATCGGGTTGCTTGACAAGATCGAATGAGAAGGATTGTTTTATTTATAGGTGGATTATTGTGTTGGGTCAGCGGATTTGCTGCTGTCCCGGAAAAGGATACGCTGAGCGCACTGACAACAAGCGATACGCTGCTGGCGATAGAACAAGTGGTCAAAAAGCCTCATTCTCCGCACAGAGCGACGATCATGGCCATGGTCCTTCCAGGTTCCGGACAGATTTACAACGGGCAGTGGTGGAAAGTGCCTATTTTGTACGGGGGTATCGCTGCCGATATGTACGGTATTATCTGGAATAATAACCGTTATAAGGAATACCGGGATGCCTATGTGGAGTGGGTGCAATACTTGGATCGGTTGAGTCAAAATCCGGATACACCCTATCCGGAAAATCCGGCATGGGATAAAATCCCGAAAGGGTTTGACGTAGAGACTGCCCCGTATATGCAAACTTCTGCCGGAAGAGAATGGTTCAAGAATACTTTGAATAACCGGAAAACGAGTTTTAAGCGTAACCGGGATTTGTGTTATATTGTGATGGCTGCCATTTATGCCATCAACATTATCGATGCTACGGTGTATGCTCACTTTTATGATTTTGAGATCGATGACAATCTGAGTTTCCACATCCGTCCGACTTCTTCGTATAGTCCGATGGGCGGAGGGAGTATCGGATTGACGCTGACGATGAGATTTTAGCCAATAACCAATAATGTTTAACGAGTGATGATGCGATTGTTTGTAGTGCTGATCCCTATGCTTTTGGCAAAAGGGGTTTGTGGGATGAATGCAGGGGGAAGAGATTCCTTGGTGATAACGGATAGCGTGGTGGAGCCTGTGGTGCTGGAAGACTCCATTCCTCAGTCTTTTCTGGATAAATTGAATTATTATTATACGGACTGGTATCTGAGCATGCGGGACAGCGTTTATTATGCCGATTCGGCACAAATTGCCGAGAATTTAAAACAGGTTATGCCTTGTTGTGATTCTCTGTACTTGTCTAGATTGGATTCCATACAGTCGGGCGTTCCGCTTTCCTTCAACGATATTGTCCGGAATTACATCGAAATGTATACGGTCAAGAAAAGATTTCAGGTGGCGAATATGCTGGGCTTGGCGGAGTATTATTTCCCGATTTTCGAAGAGGCGCTGGATGCCGAATGTATGCCGCTGGAACTGAAATATTTGCCTGTTATTGAAAGTGCATTGAATCCCAGGGCTTTTTCCCGGGCCGGTGCTTGCGGCTTATGGCAATTTATGTATTCCACGGGAAGGATGTATAAACTGGAAATCAGTTCTTTTGTAGATGAACGACGGGATCCTGTGTTGTCCACGAAGGCTGCAGTGCGTTATTTGAAAGATCTCTACGGGACCTATGAAGATTGGATTCTGGTGATTGCCGCCTACAATTGCGGGCCGGGGAATGTAAATAAGGCTATCCGGCGTTCCGGCGGTAAGAAAAATTATTGGGATATTTATTACAATCTTCCGAGGGAAACCCGCGGATATGTGCCTGCCTTTATTGCAGCCAATTATGTATTCAGTTATTATAAGGAGCATGGTATTTTCCCGCTGAGGCCTAATTTACCTCCCATGTGCGACAGCATTATGGTGGAAGATGCCTTGCATTTCGAGCAGATCGCTGCAAAGCTGGATTTGTCGGTGGAGGAGTTGCGTGACCTGAATCCGCAATACCGTGCCGACGTCATTCCTGCCGGGTTCGGCAAATCATATGCCTTGCGCATGCCCTATAACCATATACACGATTTTATCGACAATCAGGATTCTATCTTTGCCTGCAACCGCTCGAAATATTTCAACGATAGCGACCGCACAGCCGATCCGCGGGTCCGCATCAAGGCCCATGCTCATCCGATGGG
>CAJKZL010000106.1 GCA_905204385.1 uncultured Odoribacter sp.
CTCCACAGTCCTCCTGAGGTAGAGATGAGCAAGGCATAGTTGACATAGGGCTGTACTTCTTCCAGAAGCAAGGTACGGGGCTTTGCTTTTCCTAATTCGCTGACCGGCATAAATTCGTAATACACGCCGTAATCCAACATAAGCAGCATAGAAGGGTCGGCCGGGTCATCTTGCAGGCCGAAAAATCCTTCTGAAGCGTTGTATGTTTCCAGGTACTTCATTTTCGGATCCGGCAGCAGACGTCGGTATTGTTCCCGGTAGGGAGTGAAGCTGATTCCCCCGTGGATGAATAATTCCAGATTGGGCCACACTTCATGCAGGTTCGTTTTGCCTGTTTTTTCCAGAATTTTATTGATGACTGTCAAAAACCAGGAAGGGACTCCTGCCAGGCAGCGGACGTCTTCTTTGACGGTTGTTTCGCATATTTTTTCGATTTTTTCTTCCCAATTGCTCATCAGCATAATGGAGGAATCCGGGGTTTTCATCATGTTGGCCCAAAAGGGTGTGTTGGAGATCATAATGGCTGAAAGATCTCCGAACTGGCAATTGTTATTGCTGCGGCTGACTTCGCTGCTTCCTCCTAATGCCAGGGTTTTACCACTGAAAGCCTGTGCTTCGGGATAAAGCTTGTTGAAGATGGCAATCACATCTTTTCCTCCCCGGAAATGTCATTCTTCTAAGATTGTCTGACTCACCGGAATAAATTTGCTTTTTGCGGCGGTGGTTCCGGAAGATTTGGCAAACCATTTGACCTCTTCGGGCCAGAGTACGTTGTTTTCTCCGTCCATCATTCGCTGGATATCTTCTTTGATCTCTTCATAATGAATTACCGGAAGTCTTTCCCGGTACTGTTCGGCCGTCAGAATAGTGTTGAAATGATATTTCCGGCCATATTCCGTGTCAGAAGCTTTTGTTAATAAATCCTGAAGAGTGTCCCTTTGTATTTTGATCGGATTATTTTTGAAATAGTCTATCTGAGCCAGTCGTTTCTGGGTGAAGAAGGATAAAAGGGTATTAATAAAAGCCATATATAACTAAAAATTAATTACTATAATAAACATACATCGTGACGTAGTCCGGAACGTTCAGGTCTTTCTAGTGGTCAAATTCAAGTTCCAGCTGTTGTTGCAACAAGGTGAAACTTTTCCGGTGAAAATCTGTAATCCCATGATCGGCAATTCCTTGTCTATGTTCCTTCGTCGGGTATCCTTTATTTTTTTTCCAATTATAAACGGGAAACCGCTCATGTAGGTTTTCCATATATTCATCCCGATGTGTTTTAGCCAGGACTGAAGCTGCGGCAATGGACATATATTTCCCGTCTCCCTTTACTATGCAAAGCGAAGGGATGTCCTGGTACATCTTAAACCGATTCCCATCGACAATAATGTGTTCCGGACGGAGACGCAGTTGGTCCAGTGCCCGGTGCATGGCCAGAATAGAGGCATTCAGGATATTGATTCGGTCTATTTCATGATTATTCACACTGGCAACTGCCCAGTCCAGGGCTTCCCGTTCTATGAGAGGGCGTAGGACGGCTCGCTGTTTTTCAGAAAGTTGTTTGGAATCGATCAGTAACTCATTGGAAAAATCATCCGGCAGAATCACTGCAGCCGCAAAAACCGGACCTGCCAGGCATCCTCGTCCGGCCTCATCGCAACCGGCTTCTATTGTCAAGGATTTGTATTTCAATGCTAACATACATTTACTCTTTGATTTACGATATTCTTTTAGATAAATATACTTTCCAGGAAGGAGCCAAAAATTTTAAATATAAACCTGATATCTGTTTTTTAATTCTACATTTGCAAAAATAATCATTTCACTTTTTAATTTTCAATTTTTGACGATTTTATGTGGTCTAAGGAAGAAGCTAAAGAATTAAGGATAAATTTCTGGAATGGTTTCAAGCGTTATTGCTCTAAACACCGGATCTACCGGATATGGGTATTGACGGGAGTAAAAATCAGATCCACGCAGTTGAAGTTTTATGCCGACGATCAAAAAGCCTTGGTTTTATTCCAGATCGATCATAAAAACGAGTTCCGCCGGTATGAAGTTTTTGAATGCTTTCAGTCCTATCGGAAACTCATGGCAGTAGATTGCGGTGAAGATCTGAAATGGGAAGAGGATTATACAGGGATGAGCGATCGGAACGTCAGTGCGGTCTATTTCGAGCTGCTCGGTGTGAATCTGTATCGAAAGGAAGATTGGGAACGGAGCTATGCTTTTTTTGTGGAAAAAATGCCTTTGCTTGAAGAAGCGTACTGGGAATACCGGGATTTGATCAATGAGAGGCTCAAGGGACAAGTTTAGTGGCTTTCATTGTTTTTCCCATAGGATTGGTAATCATTTTTTCAAGCATATTCTCGATGCGCTGTCAATTGGTTTCCGTTATATGGGAATTCCGGAAATCTTTATAGCTTTGGGGCGACGATAGGTTGGTTACCCGATCCCCTACAACTCCCTCCTCCTCCCCGGAGGAATTTTCATTGTTCCCAGCATCCGCCTGGCTGGGCAAGTTGTCTTTGTTATTTTTTGACTTTGTTGTCATTTTTATTTTCATTATAGCCGCCACTCCCGTTATTTTTCAGGTATATTTAGAACTATTCTAAAATAAGGAGGATTGGCGAATTTTTGTGAAATATTATTCATATTTGATTTTAAAGTTTATAAATTTGACAAACTACTCTGATAAAGTTTAATATTTAACAAAATCATATCCTTATGAAGAAACTAATTTCGGTGGAAGAGGCGGCAGCAAAGGTGAAAGATGGGATGACTGTCATGATCGGCGGTTTCCTTTCTAATGGAACACCTAACGCAATCGTTGGCGCTTTGGCTAAATCGGGGGTGAAAAATCTGACTCTGATCGTAAACGATACGGCATATCCCGATAAGGGATGCGGCCAGTTGATCGCGAACAAACAAGTAAAAAAGGTGATCGTTTCTCATATCGGTACGAATCCTTGTACCAGTGAACAAATGAATAGTGGCGAATTGGAAGGTGAATTCAGTCCGCAGGGAACCCTTGCTGAACGGATTCGTTCGGGTGGTGCCGGATTGGGAGGCGTGCTGACTCCTACAGGCCTCGGTACTCTGGTGGCCGAAGGGAAACCGGTGATTCAGGTAGATGGAAAGGATTATTTGCTGGAAAAACCCTTGCGTGCGGATATTGCCTTGGTCGGGGCCAGCGTGGGTGATGATTCCGGCAATCTGGTATATAAAGGGACGACTCAGAATTTTAATCCCCTGATGGCTACGGCTGCGGATTTAGTCATCGCAGAAGTGCAGGAACTGGTTGAAACCGGGGATTTGTTTCCTGAATTGGTCAGGACCCCTGGAATCTTTGTGGATTATGTTGTTAAGGGATAGAAGGTGTGCAGAAGAAAAAGCGGGTGTCTAAGAAATAAAATACGATAAATTAAAAAATATGGAAAAATCAATGATACGCCTTCGGATGAGTGCGAAAGATGCTCATTATGGGGGGAATCTCGTGGATGGTGCACATATGGTCCATTTATTCGGGGATGTGGCAACGGAATTACTGATTATGCACGATGGGGACGAGGGATTGTTTGTAGCTTATGATAATGTAGAATTCCTGGCCCCTGTATATGCCGGAGATTATATAGAAGCAACCGGAGAGATCGTGAAAATAGGAAATACTTCCCGGAAAATGGTGTTTGAAGCCCGGAAAGTGGTTGCTGCCCGGCCGGATATTTCTCCTTCGGCTGCGGATGTTCTGGAAGAGCCTGTCCTGGTATGCCGGGCCAGCGGGACATGTGTTGTAAAAAAGGAAGATCAACGAAAATCCTGATAAACCGTTAAAAATCTGATTTTATGGAAAAATTGATTATAACAGCCGCTATTTGTGGGGCCGAGGTGACTAAAGAGCATAATCCGGCCGTTCCCTATACCGTGGAAGAGTGTGTACGGGAAGCTAAATCGGCCTATGATGCCGGAGCCAGTATCATCCATTTGCATGTGAGGTATGATGATGGCACACCCACACAGGATAAAGAACGTTTTCGGGTAATTATCGATGCGATTCAAGCTGCTTGTCCCGAGGTGATCATTCAGCCTTCGACCGGGGGAGCCGTAGGTATGACGGACGACGAACGGTTGCAGCCCACAGAACTGCGGCCTGAAATGGCAACGCTGGATTGCGGAACTTGTAATTTTGGCGGAGATGAAGTATTTACCAATACGGAAAATACCATTAAATATTTTGGTAAGCGGATGATCGAGTTGGGCATTAAGCCTGAATTGGAGTGTTTTGACAAAAGTATGATCGAAATGGCTCTGCGCATTCATAAGAAAGGATTGATTCTGGCACCTATGCACTTTGATTTTGTGATGGGAGTGAACGGAGGAATAGGCGGCGATCTGCGGGACTTTGTGTTTATGCGCAACAGTATACCTGCCGATGCCACTTATACGGTTGCCGGCATCGGACGTTTCGAATTTCCCTTGGCTGCTGCTGCCATTATCGATGGGGGACATGTCCGTGTAGGTTTCGAAGATAATGTGTACCTCTCGAAAGGTGTTTTGGCTAAATCCAATGGTGAATTGGTGGAAAAAGTGGTCAGGTTGGCCCGGGAACTGGGACGTGAAGTTGCTAATCCTGTGGAAGCCCGAAAAATTCTGAGCCTGACGAAATAGAACAAGAAAGTGCTATACATTTAATAAAAGCTGAATTGAAATCAAATTTACAATAAATACTAAGATTATGAAAAAAGGAAATAAATACGGAACACACAGAGTCATTTCACCCGAAGGAGTATTGCCCCAACCGGCAGATAAGTTAGATAACAATATGGATGAAATCTACGATAATGAAATTTTAATAGACGTCCAGACTTTAAATATCGACTCGGCCAGTTTTACGCAGATTGAAGAACAGGCCGGAGGCGACAAGGCAAAGATCGCGGAGATTATGCTGGGAATTGTCGAGAAACAGGGAAAACACCGTAATCCGGTTACCGGTTCCGGCGGTATGTTGCTCGGGACAGTGGAAAAAATCGGGGATGCCTTGCTGGGAAAGACGGATTTGAAAGTGGGGGATAAGATAGCGACTTTAGTTTCTTTGTCGCTGACTCCGCTCCGGATAGATAAAATCAAGGAAATCCGGGCTGATGTGGATCAGGTGGATATCGACGGGAAAGCGATATTGTTTGAAAGTGGGATTTATGCTAAGATTCCTGCCGACTTACCGGAAAAATTAGCGTTATCGGCTTTGGATGTAGCAGGAGCTCCGGCACAAACGGCCAAATTGGTTAAGCCGGGAGATACGGTGCTGATTATCGGAGCCGGTGGTAAGTCCGGAATGTTGTGTTGTTATGAAGCGAAAAAACGGGCCGGCGTGACCGGTAAGGTCATCGGCTTGTGCCATAGCCGGAAAAGCACCGAACGTCTGGAAAAATTAGGTTTCTGTGATTACGTGTTTTCAGCGGATGCCACTCAGCCGGTGCCGGTGATGGAAAAAATTGCCGAACTGACGGATGGCGAAATGTGCGATATCACGATAAACAATGTAAATATTACGGATACCGAGATGACCAGCATTCTTTGTACTAAGAATGACGGACTGGTGTATTTCTTCTCTATGGCTACCAGTTTTACCAAAGCGGCTTTAGGAGCCGAAGGGGTCGGTAGCGATGTGACGATGATCGTGGGCAATGGATACACCAAAGGGCATGCTGAAATCACTCTTCAGGAATTGAGGGAAAGCGAAGCTTTGAGAAAGATATTTACCGAATTGTACGCGTAATTAAAGCCTAATCCCATCATATCTCCTTTGTTCCTCGGATCGGTGTCGGTTAAGAATAAAGGAGGCATGGTGGTAAATTAAAAAGTATGGCAAGCAGAAGAAAAGATTTTTTCCCTGATGTTACCGATGAGCAATGGAATGATTGGCATTGGCAGGTGAAAAACAGAATAGAAACTCTGGAGCAGTTGAAGAAATATTTGAAACTGACTCCGGAAGAGGAAGAGGGTATACGGGAGTCCCTAAAGACTATCCGGATGGCCATCACTCCTTATTATCTGAGTCTGATCGATCCGGATAATCCCTGGTGTCCTGTCCGTAAACAGTCTGTACCGACGATTGAAGAACTACATCGTTCTCCGGCGGACCTGGAAGATCCGCTGCATGAGGACGGCGATTCTCCGGTACCGGGGCTTACGCATCGTTATCCCGACCGGGTGCTGTTTTTGATTACCGACATGTGTTCGATGTATTGCCGCCATTGTACCCGCAGGCGTTTTGCCGGTCATCATGACTGTGCTACGCCTTTAACACAGATCGATAAATGCATCGAATATATCGAGCATACCCCGGAAATCAGGGATGTATTGCTTTCCGGTGGGGATGCGCTGTTGGTGAGCGATGACCGGCTGGAATATATCATCCGGCGGCTGAGAGCCATCCCACATGTCGAGATTATTCGTATCGGTTCGCGTACTCCGGTGGTTTTGCCTCAACGGATTACTCCCGCTCTGGTGAATATGCTGAAAAAATATCATCCTGTATGGTTGAATACTCATTTTAATCATCCTAATGAAATTACCGAAGAATCGGCAGCGGCATGTGCCAGGCTGGCGGATGCAGGTATTCCTTTGGGGAATCAGTCGGTGTTGTTGAGAGGCATCAACGATTGCACCCATGTGATGAAAAAACTGGTGCATGAACTGGTAAAAATCCGGGTACGTCCTTATTACATTTATATCTGCGATCTATCGGTGGGAATCGGACATTTCCGTACTCCTGTATCGAAAGGAATAGAGATTATTGAAAATCTCAGAGGGCATACTTCCGGTTATGCTGTCACCACCTTTGTCGTGGACGCTCCCGGTGGAGGCGGTAAGATTCCGGTGATGCCCACTTATCTGATCTCTCAGGGACCCAATCGGGTAGTGCTCCGCAATTTCGAAGGCGTAGTGACTACCTATACCGAACCGTCCGATTATCAGGACGAATGCCATTGTGAGGAATGTGAAAAACGTCGTAAAACCGAAGGGGTGGCCGAATTGCTGAGTGGAGATCGCTTGTCTATCGAACCGGCCCATTTGGATCGTAAAACGCGTAATTTACTGGCGAAAGGATAAGAGAGTGGGATTTCCGGCATGGCGCACCTATGTCCGGAAACGTCCTGAATTTAAAATTGAAAACCGTGGGTTTTGCAGAAGATATAGCGGATTGCCGGAGCCTGGCCATTGTCGGACTGGAAAAGAATACGGGAAAAACAGAATGCCTGAATTATATTCTGAGCCGGATCGGTGGACGGTCGGATCGCTTTGCCCTCACTTCGATCGGAGTGGACGGAGAAAGTCTCGATCAGGTGTGCCGAACTCCTAAGCCGGAAATAGAAATTCCTTCAGGAATGCTGTTTGTCACTTCTGAAAAACATTTCCGGGAAAAGCGGTTGGTGGCGGAAATATTGGAAATGGGCGAAGAGCGCACGGCTTTGGGTCGTTTGGTGACGGGCAGGGCTAAATCGACGGGAAAAGTTTTACTGTCGGGACCGGCGGATACGGCGGGATTGAAACGGCTGATCGGACGGTTAAAGGATCTGGGGGTGGGGACGACGATTGTGGATGGAGCGGTGTCCCGGTTGAGTTTGGCTTCTCCCGCAGTCACGGAGGCGATGATTTTGGCGACGGGAGCTTCGGTGTCGGTGCATATTCCCGAGTTGGTCCGTAAAACGAAATATGTTTTTGAATTGATCGGTTTGGAAGAGGCCGGGTCGGAATTACAGGAACGCCTGGACGGGATTACCCAGGGTGTCTGGGCGGTGACGGCAGACGGCGAAATAATAGACTTGCATCTTCCGTCGGTGTTTATGCTTGGTAAGGAGGAGGTGGATTTATTGCGTTTTAGCCGATGTTTGTATGTGGCCGGAGCAGTCAGCGATAAGCTGTTCAATTTTCTGAAGGCTCAGAAACAAGCGGTAGAACTGATCGTCCGCGATTTTACACGAATATTTGCCGCTCCTGAAACCTATTATGCTTTTTTACGGAAAGGCGGGATGGTAAAAGTGTTGCATCGGAGCCGGTTGCTTGCCGTTACGGTCAATCCGGTGGCACCCTCCGGATTTGTCCTGGAGGCCGGTAAAGTGCAGGAGGCTTTGGAAGAGGCTTTGCAGATACCAGTTTGGAATGTTAGGAAAATGTAAGAAATGGTAGTAAGAGAAGCAATACAACAATTTAAGGGCTTCCGGTATATGACGGAACAGTTGGAGCTTTGTTCGGCTGCAGGGCGAAGGGTGCTCTTGGAGACCCCATGGATGGACCGAAGAGAGGAGATAGAACGGCAACTGGCAAAGGTGACCGAAGTCCTGGAATATCTGTGTTCGGCCGAAGGAGAGCGACTGGTGGGGAATATCGGGACTAAGCTGGAGCAGTTAAGGGATATCCATGCTACTATCCGGCAGGTGGGTGAAGAAGTGGTATTGGACGATCTGGGATTGTTCGAATTGAAATGTTTTGCTTTGCTGGTGGAAGAAGTTCGCATGCTTACGGAGGAATGGGAATGTATTACATTGCCTGTGCTGACAGCCGTAGTGGAACTGTTGGATCCGGAAGCGAACCGTATGCCGCAT
>CAJKZL010000107.1 GCA_905204385.1 uncultured Odoribacter sp.
GGAAGTGGACCGGGGAGTGAAAGAGATAGTGGTGACTTTCCTGGGACGTATCACCTATCAGAAAGGACCGGAATATTTTATCGAAGCTGCCAATAAGGTGTTGAAACGCTATCCGAATGTGCGGTTTGTAATGGCCGGTAGCGGGGATATGATGAATCGGTCTATCCGCCGGGTAGCGAAACTGAAAATTGCTACAAAATTTCATTTTACGGGTTTCCTCCGGGGTCAGGATGTACTGTAAATGATTGCCTATAGCGACGTATATGTGATGCCTTCGGTCTCCGAACCTTTCGGGATTTCACCGTTGGAGGCGATGCGCTCGGGAGTTCCTACCATTATTTCTAAACAGTCGGGAGTCGCTGAAGTACTGAAACATGCCATTAAAGTGGATTTCTGGGATGTGGATGCGATGGCCGATGCAATCTATGCTTTATTGGTTTATCCGGCTTTGTCCGAGTTTGCCGCTAAATACGGATTGAGCGAGGTGAATACGCTGAAATGGGAAAATGCGGCATTTAAGCTGAAACAGATTTATGAAGAGGTGAAGGCTATGGTTTAAAGTTTATAGTTTAAGGTTTATAGTTTAAAGATTATAGATGAGAGATTATAGATTATAGATTATAGATTGGAGAGGGACGATAGAAAAAAGAAATAATAATAAATAAAATATAACACCATGGAGAAGAAGACATTATGCCTGTATTTTCAGGTTCATCAGCCGATACGTTTGAGAAAATATCATTTTTTTGATATCGGGAAGAATGACGATTATTACGATGATTTTGCCAATCGCAGTCTGACACGTAAGATAGCCGAGCGCTGCTATTTGCCGGCCAACCGGATGATGCTGGATTTAATCAAAAGGTATGGCAAAAATTTCAAGGTGAGTTTTTCGATTACCGGTTTGGCGATCGAGCAATTTCAAATGTATGCTCCGGAAGTGATAGATAGTTTCAAAGAACTGGCTGCTACAGGGAGCGTGGAATTTCTGGCCGAGACTTATTCTCATTCACTGGCCTGCCTGGTGGATGAAAAGGAATTTAAGTTGCAGGTAAAACGGCATACCGAATTGATGAAGGAGTTGTTCGGCGTGAAGCCCGTGACTTTCCGCAATACCGAGTTGGTATATTCTGACGAGATCGGTGAAATGGTGGCCAGGATGGGATATACTACGATGCTGACCGAAGGAGCCCGGCATATCCTGGGATGGAAAAGTCCCGATTTTGTCTACACCAATTCTATCAATCCGAAATTAAAGTTGTTGCTTAAAAATTTCCGTTTGAGCGACGATATCGCTTTCCGTTTTTCGGATCATAGCTGGGATCAATGGCCTTTAACCGCCGATAAGTATGCAAACTGGCTGAACGCTGCGGACGGGGAAATTGTCAATCTGTTCATGGATTATGAAACTCTGGGCGAGCATCAGAGAGCTGAAACCGGTATTTTCGACTTTTTAGCCTCTATGCCGGAACAAGTTTTTCATTCTACGAATTTTGAATTTCTGACTCCTGCCGAGGCTGCCGCTAAACATCAGCCGATAGCTCCCTTGCATGTGCCCTACCCGATATCCTGGGCGGATGAGGAACGTGATTTGACGGCCTGGTTGGGTAATGAGTTGCAAAATGAGGCGTTTGAAGAGTTATATAAGACGGGAAGTAAATTGTATAATCTCAAGGATGAGAAATTGCTGATGGATTTCGACCGTCTGCAGGCCAGCGATCATTTTTATTATATGTGTACAAAATTGTTTTCCGACGGGGCTATCCATCAATATTTTACGCCGTACGACACACCTTATGAAGCCTTCATCAATTATATGAATGTTCTGAGCGACTTTATCGTGAGGGTGAATAATGCTGTTGCAAAGGCGCAAAATAAGACGGGAAAAGCAAAAGCAGAGCCTGCGAAGGAACTTACAGGAGAAAAAATTCCGGCAACTGCAGCACAACCGGAGGAAAAAGCAAAGAGCACTGAAGCTAAAAAGAGGAGTACGACGACGAGAAAGAAAAAATAATTGTGGAGCATTTCGGTCAAGTTAATTTTATATAAGGGATTCAGGAGTACCCGTCTGGATAGGGTGCCCCTGAATCTTTTTTTAAAGTTTGGTAATCAATTTATTTGCTAAAAATAATTACCTTCGCATTCTAAAAATAACAAGCTAAATAAAATATGGATAGTAATAAACTGAAAAATCCCGCTTATCTTTTTGAAGTGAGCTGGGAGGTTTGTAATAAAGTGGGGGGTATACATACCGTAATTTCCACCAAGGCCCTCAATATGGTGAAAGAATATAGCAATAGTCATATTCTCATCGGGCCTGATGTTTGGCGGTATACTGAGCAGAATCCTGAATTTATAGATGATCAGCGTTTGTTCCGTTCCTGGAGACAAAGAGCAGCCCAGGAAGGATTGCGCATTAAAGTGGGTCGTTGGAATGTGGCCGGAGAGCCTATTGTCATTCTGGTCGATTTCAGTACTTTCATTACCCAAAAGGACGAGATCTTCGCTTCTTTTTGGGAGAAATATAAACTGGATTCCATTAGCGGACAGTGGGATTATATCGAGCCGGCCCTTTTCGGTTATGCTGCCGGTAAGGTGATCGAAAGTTTCGTACGCTTTAATTCTACTTTGCGCCAGCGGATCATCGCTCAGTTCCATGAATGGATGACCGGGGCGGGTTTGTTGTATCTGAAGAGTGCCATGCCGCAGGTGGGTTGCGTATTCACTACTCATGCCACGGTGTTGGGGCGTAGTGTAGCCGGAAATAATCTGCCGCTTTACGGAGAGATGAAAAATTATGTTCCGGAGGAACTGGCTCGCCGTTTCAATGTCATCTCCAAGCAGTCTTTGGAAAAAGCGGCGGCACACAATGCCGATTGTTTTACCACCGTCAGCGATATCACGGCTGCCGAATGCGCCCATTTTCTGGATAAAGAAGTGGATATCGTGACCCCGAATGGGTTCGAAAATGTCTTTACTCCTCAGGAAGAACAATGGGAAGTGAAGCGTAAGGCAGGACGGGAAAAATTCTTGCAAGTGGCCCAGGCTCTGCTGGGACGTCCCGTGGACGAAAATGCCCTGTTGGTAGGAATCAGTGGTCGTTATGAGTTCAAAAACAAAGGTATCGATGTGTTTATCGACGCCATGGGAAGATTGAACCGGGAGAATAACCTGGCGAAAGAAATTTTGGCTTTCATTTTAGTACCCGCCGGTCACAACGGTCCCAATAAGGAGTTGGTACATAATATGGAATTGCCCTATCAATCCGTGGACGGAGGGACACCCTATCTTACGCATTATCTGTCGGATGAACCCAACGATCCTGTGATGAACCGGATTAAAGCCCTGAAGTTGAGGAATTCCGAAACAGACAAGGTGAAGATTTTCTTTGTGCCCAGTTATCTGAACGGGGATGACGGAGTGTTCAATATGCCCTACTACGATTTGCTGATCGGGATGGACCTGACTGTTTTCCCGTCTTATTACGAGCCTTGGGGATATACACCGCTGGAAAGTCTGGCTTTCAAGGTGCCTACTCTCACTACTACATTGGCGGGTTTCGGCTTATGGGTGAAAGAGCATTACAATATGAATCATCCGGGAATCGATATCATACACCGGGAAGACGGCGACAATAACAGCGTGGTGGTTGCTATCACCGAATGGGTACGGAATTATGCTGCGATCGATGCCGGGGAGATGGAAAAAGACCGGGAAAACGCTAAGGATGTGTCCCGGATAGCTTTGTGGGATAATTTGGTAACTTATTACAAACAGGCTTATACAATTGCCCTGAATCAAGTGGACGCTCGACTCAAGGAATTGCCGATGAGCGATTTGAATCAGAATGTTTCCTTTATCGAGAAGCAGTTGACGGTCAATAATCCGAGTTGGGTGAGCGTGATGATTCACCGTTCTATTCCGGAAAAATTGCTGGCTTTGGAAGAGTTGTCCAAGAACCTCTGGTGGTGCTGGCACGAAGAGGCACGGGAATTATTCCGGATGATCGATGTGGAAAAATGGCGGGAGTGCGGGCATAATCCGATTATGCTGCTCGACTCTGTTTCCCTGAACCGGTATAAACAACTGGAAAATGATGCGGCTTTTGTAAAAAAACTGGATGAGGTATACAAGCATTTCAAGGCTTATATGGCCGGAAAAGAAAATATGTCGGGCGATGGAGTGGCCTATTTCAGCATGGAATACGGCTTGCATACTTCTTTGAAGATCTATTCCGGCGGTCTGGGTATCCTTGCGGGCGACTATCTGAAAGAAGCCAGCGATAAGGGAACAAAGATTACTGCTGTAGGTTTGCTTTATCGTTATGGATATTTTACACAGAAATTGTCGGCTACCGGTGAGCAGGAAGCTGAGTACGAAGCTCAGGATTTTATGAAAATCGCCGTTACGCCGGTGCGGGATGAAAACGGCAACTGGCAGTTGGTGAGTCTGGTTTTCCCCGGCCGCAATGTATATGCGCGGATTTGGAGGGTAGATGTGGGGCGTATAGAACTTTATTTGCTGGATACGGATTTCGAAGATAACCTGCCGGAGGACAGAAGCATTACGCATCATCTGTACGGTGGCGACTGGGAAAACCGTCTGAAACAGGAATTGTTGCTGGGTTGTGGCGGTATCCAGGCTTTGCGCAAGCTGGGTATAGATGCTTCTACCTATCACTGTAACGAGGGACATGCTGCCTTTACCGGGCTCGAACGCCTGAAGGAATATATCTCCGAAAAGCATCTTACTTTTTCGGAAGCCCTGGACGTGGGGCTCTCTTCTTCCTTGTTTACGACACATACGCCGGTACCGGCCGGACACGACGCTTTCTCGGAGAATATGCTGCGCACCTATATTTCGCACTATGCCGATCGTTTGAAGATAAGCTGGGAGCAATTGTTGGGGTTGGGTAAGATCAACGTAGCCGATCCGAACGAGAAATTTTCCATGAGTTTCCTGGCGGCTAACCTGGCTCAGGAAGTGAACGGAGTGAGTTGGTTGCATGGGGAAGTCAGCAAAGATATTTTTAAAGGCATGTGGCCGGGATATATGCCTGAGGAACTGCATATCAGCTATGTCACGAACGGTGTGCATTATCCCACCTGGGCAGCACCGGAATGGAAGAAAATCGAGGAAGATTTGTTCGGAGAAGATTTTAAAGATCACCATTACGATAAGAAGTGTTTCGAGGAAATCTTCAAAGTTCCGGATGCCGTTGTGGCGGAAGTCAGGGCTAAATTGCGGAAACGGCTGATAGATCATATCAAACATCATTTGTTAACGGATGGGGTAACCGCTTCTTATTTCACTCCCCGTCAGGTGTTGCAGATACAGGAAACTCTGCGGGACGATATCCTGACTATCGGTTTCGCCCGTCGTTTCGCTACCTATAAGCGGGCTCATCTGTTGTTCCGGAACCTGGAGCGCCTGGACGAGATCGTAAATAACGAAGATCATCCCGTGCAGTTTATCTTTGCCGGAAAAGCGCATCCTGCGGACAAAGCCGGTCAGGATCTGATCAAACGGATTGTGGAAGTTTCCAAGTACCCTCAGTTTTTGGGTAAAGTGATTTTCCTGCCTAATTATGACATGGATCTGGCGAAAAAATTGGTTCAAGGCGTGGATGTGTGGATGAATACTCCTACCAGACCCCTGGAAGCTTCCGGAACGAGTGGAGAAAAGGCAGCCATGAACGGCGTAATGCATTTCAGCGTGCTGGACGGCTGGTGGGTGGAAGGTTACAGACCGGATGCCGGATGGATGTTGCCCATGAAGCGCACCTTTGAAAATCAGGCTATGCAGGATGAACTCGATTCGGAGATGATCTACAATATTATCGACGACGAAATTGCTCCTTGTTTCTACGATAAGGACAACAGCGGATTGTCGCCGAAATGGATCCAGACCATTAAGAATACCATCGCTTATGTAGCCTCTAATTTTACGACCAACCGGATGCTGGAAGATTATGAAAGACAAAATTATATACCGATGTCCGAGCGTTATCATAAGATGATTGCCCATAATTACGCTATGGCGACGGAGATTACGGAGTGGAAAAATAAAGTGACCCGCGAATGGAGCAATATTGAGCTGATAGGCTTGAATTTACCCAACCGTTCCAAACAAATTATCGCTCTGGGTAAATCCTATTATGGTGAAGTGAAGCTTGAAATCGGGGAACTGGATATGAACGAGGTAGGCGTTGAGCTGGTTGCTGCCGAGCAAAAGGACGGAAAGCAGATTATCCGCGAGAAACACGATTTTACTCCTGTGTCGCAGGAGGGAAGCGTGGCCTTGTACCGCATCGACGTGACAGCCGATTCTCCCGGTTTGTTGATGCTGGCCATCCGTATTTATCCGAAAAATGAGTTACTCCCCCACCGTCAGGATTTTGCATTGGTGAAGTGGTTGTAGCTGAGTGAACCGGAGAAGCGAAGGCTTCTGTTTGTCGATAAAGAAACCGCAGTAAATTTTTTATTGCGGTTTCTTCTTTGATCGAGTTTGCTCCGGGCGGGAAGCGGCTTCTTTGCCCGGCGTCCTGAAGAGATTCAGGTTTCCGGGAGGGTAATGCTGAAGCAGGTCCCTTGTTCAGGGGTGCTGCTTGCACTGATCTCTCCGCCGTGTAGAGTGATGATTTGCTTGCACAGGCTCAGGCCGATGCCGGAGCCTCCGGGTTTTGTCGTAAAGAAAGGGACAAATATTTTATCCAGGGCCTCGGGCACTATTCCGCAACCGTTATCCTGGATGGTGAGCAGTATTTTCGGGGACTCGCGGACAGCCGATACGGTGATTTGCGGATGGGATATTCCCTGGCAGGCTTCTTCGGCGTTGCGGATCAGATTGATAAGTACTTGTTCCATCTGTGCCCTGTCCGCCTGTATACAGAGGGCGGAGGGAACGGCGGTGAACCGGTAGTGTATGCCGGGGTGGCAGTGCAGGCGATGTAAGTCGTTGAATAGATCCGTGAGTGGAACGGTAGAGAGTTGGGGAGAAGGAATGCGGGTGAGTTTCCGGTAGTTCTGAACAAATTCGAGTAAGCCCTTGCTACGCCGATGGATTGTCTCCAGTGCCTGGGTGTTGAGAAAAGGCTGTGGGCCTGCAGTGAGTGTGTCCCTGTTCCTTTCCAGTAAAGTTTCCGAAAGGGAAATGATGGGCGCCAGCGAATTCATGATCTCATGGGTTAGAACTCTTATGAGTTTTTGCCAGGCTTCTAATTCCTTGTTTTCGAGTACGGAATGAATATTTTTTAAACTCACCAAAGATAAAGTTTTGTTTTTTACCCGGAATAAAACGCTGGTGAAAGCCAATTCATGAAGTTGACCTTTTTGTTTTGTCCGGACAATTATGGTTTCTCCGGCTTTTAGGTGGACGAGCCGTGCCGGAAGATCGACTTCGATGCCTTTCAAGTCGGATAAATGTTTGAGGTCGGTCAATTGAAGTTCGCGAAGTGTTGCCTGATTAAACCATTCGATATCATGTTGTCGGTTAAGGACGATTAGTCCGGAATCGATGGTGCTGAGCAGAGTCGCATAGTAAAGCTGTTTTTCTTCGGAGGCGAATTCTCTCTGCCGGAAAGTGTCCAAGGCTTGGGTGAGTGCTTGGGCCAGCAGGGGATCTATTCCTTTTTTTCCCTGCTCGTTGAAAGAAAGGGAATAATCGCTGAAGCGGATAGCCGAAATCAGTCTTCTCAGTGCTTCACTCCGGCGTTGTTGATAATGGCTGATTCCCAGCATAATTGCCAACAAGAGAAAAGAAACGAAAAGCGAGCAGAACCACAACCGTAAATTCAGCAAATAGCCTATTGCCAGAGTAAGGACGATGAGCGAGAGGCTTTGCAGCAGAGAAATGCAGAGAGGGCGATTGAATTTCATGGTGCTTACAATAATGGATGTTTTTCAAGTTTGCGGTAAAGGGCAAACCGGGTTATTCCTAGCATTTCCGCAGCGCGGCTAATATTTCCTTCACTGATTTTCATCGCTTTGCGGATGGCTTTTTGTTCGAGTTCCTGAAGATTGAGTGTTTCTGTTTCCAAGGTAGACGTTTTGGGAGGCTTTAACAGGAAGTTTTCCGGTTGGAGGGAAGTGCCCGTAGCCAGGATGATTGCCCTTTCCACGGCATGCTGTAGTTCGCGCACGTTGCCGGGCCATGGATATGCCAACAGTTTTCGTTGGGCTTCCCGGGTGATGCCTTTTATTTCTTTTTTGTATTTATAGGAATATTGCCGGAGAAAATGTTCTGCCAGCAAAAGGATATCCTGGTCTCTTTCGCGTAGCGGAGGGATGGGGATCTCTATGGTGTTGATGCGGTAAAGCAAATCCTGGCGGAAGGAGCCTTCCTGCGTCATCCGATGAATATCGGCATTGGTGGCGCAGATTAACCGGATATCGAGGGGAGTGGTCCGGTTGGATCCCAGACGTGAAAGCGAACGTTTTTCCAGGGTGGTTAATAAGCGGGCTTGCATCGCCAGGGAAAGATTGCCGATTTCATCCAGAAAGAGAGTGCCGCCGGAGGCTGTTTCCAGTCGGCCTGCTTTGGCTGTGCGGGCATCGGTAAACGACCCATTCTCG
>CAJKZL010000108.1 GCA_905204385.1 uncultured Odoribacter sp.
CGCCCGGATCATGAGCCTTACCAGCCCCAACAGCAAGATGAGCAAGTCCGATAAGGACCAGAACGGCTGCGTGTATATGCTGGAAAAGCCGGAGGATATCCTGCGGAAGTTCGAAAAATCCGGTGATCTGCATTTCGAGCTGAAGGGGAAGACTTTGACCGTTTATGGAAAATAAAGAAACGGGATCTGATCCATCCCGTTCCCGATAGCAATCGTGGTGAAACGATTGTGCTTTTGTTTCATTTAAACTATACAAATTTATGAAAGAAAATTGGATTTTAGAGCCTCTGGGCAGGCAAAAGTATGTCGAACGATGTTTTTTAGGTATGCGGCTAACTATGTATTTATTGTTGCTCGGGACCTTGCATGTGGCAGCGAACACCTATTCCCAAAATTCCGGCATCTCTCTGAATATGCATCACGTATCCCTGAGAGAAGTGGTGGAGGAATTGCAGAAAGTGACCGATTACACGTTTTTGTACAAGAATGATCTTTTGGAAACGGGAGATCGTTTGAATGTGAACGTGAAAGACCGGGAAATCCGGGATGTCCTGAATGAGATTTTGTCCCCCCGCGGACTGGCCTTCGAGATCGATGACAAAGTTGTAATTATTCGTCGGCAAAATTCCGTCCGGCAACAGGTGGAAGGAATCCGGATACAGGGAAAGGTGGTGGATGAAAAACAAATTTCCTTGCCGGGAGTTACGGTATTGGTCAAAGGGACCGATTTAGGGATGACTACGGATGAGCAGGGTAATTTCCGGCTTTATCTCCCTGAAAGTAGTCGGGAGGTGGTGTTGGTTTTCTCTTTTGTCGGTATGAAGAAAAAGGAAGTGAGCTGGAAGGGAGAAACCGAATTGAAGGTGGTTATGACGGTGGAGGCTGCTGAGATGGAGGAGGTGGTAGTGACCGGTATCTTTGAACGGAAAAAAGAAAGTTTTACCGGTAGTGCCAGCACGTTTAAAGGCGAACAACTGAAGATGGTCAGTAATCAGAATATTTTGTCGGGATTGCGTTCCCTCGATCCCGCTTTTGCTATTATCGAGAATAATCAATACGGCTCCGATCCGAATCGTCTGCCGGATATCGAGATACGTGGAAAGAGCAGTATCGTAGGGTTTAAAGAGACTTTCGGGGAAGATCCCAATCAACCGTTGTTTATCCTGGACGGCTTCGAGACTACTTTGCAAACCGTCATGGATCTGAGTATGGACCGGGTGGCTTCGCTGACGATATTGAAAGATGCTGCCTCTACCGCTATATATGGGGCGAAAGCAGCCAACGGAGTCATTGTTATTGAAACCAAAACCCCGGAAAAAGGGAAATTGCGGTTGAGTTATAATGGAAATTTCGATGTGACGATGGCCGATCTGTCGGACTATAACCTGATGAATGCCAGAGAAAAACTCGAATTTGAAAAGTTGGCTCGGAAAAATGAATATACGAATTCTATTACAGCGGAGAAAGATAAAGAGTACCGTTATGCCAGGATACAGGCAGAAATAGAACGAGGCGTCGATACCTATTGGTTGTCAGAGCCGTTAAGAGTGGGAATTAATCACCGGCATAACATATATGCTGAAGGTGGAGACGGACAAATGAGATACTGACTTGGCCTGAGCTATAATAATACTCAGGGGGTGATGAAGGGTTCCGGTAAAGAAATTGTCAGCGGGAATATCGATCTGTTGTATCGGGTAAAAAACCTGATTTTTTCGAATAAGTTCTCTATGGACTACCGGACAAATGAAAACCCTGCTGTCGTTTTCTCCGAATATGCGGCTGCCAATCCTTATTATCGTAAAAGGAATGAGAACGGTGAAGTTGAGAAATGGCTGGAAAACACCAAATATTCGCCGACAACCGGGTATGAAATCATAGGAGAGACCCCTATCGGCAATCCGTTGTACAACGCGGCTTTGAATAATTTTGACCGGGGAAAAAGTACGCTGTTCCGGAATAATTTTATCATAGAATGGAGTATTTATAGCAATCTGAAACTACGGGGCAGGATCGGTATCACCAAAACCAATTCAGAATCGGAGACCTTTTTATCCCCGGAGCATACGGAGTTCGAAGAGACAAACAAATTGGAGAAAGGATCTTACCGGAATACGCACATGGATGATTTCTCGTACGAGTCGGATTTTACCGTTCGCTATGGGTGTTTGCTAAAGGAAGTACATCAGTTGAATGTGGTTGGAGGAACTTATATTTATGCACAGGAAGGAAACCGGAAAGGCTTCAGTGCTGTCGGTTTTCCTGTGGGAAATTACGTTACTCCCTCTTTTGCCAATGCTTATACGCCTAATTCTAAACCTACTTATGCGGGTTCGGTGCGGAGGTCCGCCAGTTTTTACCTCAATGGAGGATATGCTTACAATAATCGTTATTTGCTGGATTTTAACATCCGCTCCGACGGATCGTCCGTGTTCGGTAGTAACAAACGGTATACAACGACCTGGGCCGTCGGTTTGGCATGGAATCTCTACAACGAGAAATTTATGGCCAGGGCTTCCCAGGTGATCGATATGCTTCGTTTCAGAGCCTCCGTCGGAAATCCCGGGAACCAGAATTTCGGTTCTTTCCAGACCTTTACCACCTATCGGTGCGACAATTGGCTGATGAACGGCTTCGGGACCGGAGTGATTATCGAAGGGTATGGAAATCCGGATTTGAAATGGCAAAAGACACTGGATTAAAATGTGGGATTGGACCTTTCTATGTTCGGCAACCGTTTCCATGTCACCCTCGATTTATATCACAAGAACACCGATCCTCTGTTGGCAGTGATCGGGATCCCATCTTCTGTAGGGACTTCCCAGATGCTGACCAATATCGGCCGGCAAGTGGAAAAAGGGATTAACGGAACAGTCAAATATTCTCCCCTCTATCGTCCTGAAGAACGTAAGAATTATACGATCAGTGTGAATTTCAGGACGAGTAAGGCGGAATATGCCCATATCGGGAATAAACTGGATCAGTTCAATACTGAAAATAAATCGACCCATAGTACCAGTCTGGCCCGTTATTACGATGGAGGCAGTCCGACAGCTTTATGGTCGGTTCGCTCGGCAGGAATCGATCCGGCGAGTGGGCAAGAAGTGTTTGTGAAGAAAGATGGAACCTATACTTTTCAGTATGATTATGATGATGAGGTGGTGGTGGGTAATTCGCGTCCTAAGGTTGAAGGCGTCATCGGAAATACCTTTTATTACAAAGGATTTTCATGCAGCCTGCAATTGCGTTATAGCCTGGGCGGCGATGTGTTTAACGATGCTTTGTACAGTAAGGTGGAGAATATCTCTTCCGAAGGGTTGAAGACCAATCAGGACAAACGGGCGTTATCACAACGTTGGATAAATCCCGGGGATATCGCCAAATATAAAGACATCTCCCTGACCGAATATACACCTATCTCTTCCCGTTTTGTGCAAAAAAATAATTACCTCTCTATCGAATCGGTACGCCTGGGGTATGAGTTCGAGTCGAAATTGGTTCAGCGGATCGGGATGTCGCAATTGTCATTGAATGCCTATATGAACGATATTGCCCGTTTCTCATCGATAAAAAGTGAAAGAGGAATCGACTATCCTTTTGCCCGCACTTTATCGATTTCAGTATCGACGACTTTTTAACCGGATTGTTGTGTAACAAATTGAAAATAAAGCTATGAAATATAAGAGTATAATCATTTCCCTGGCCTTGATATTCACTTTGGGATGTTATTCATGTGATAATTGGCTGGATGTGAAACCGGACGATAAAGTCTCGGAGAAAGAAGTTTTCAGTAGTGTCGAAGGTTTCCGGAATGCTTTGAATGCAATCTATATCGAAATGAATGCTACTGATCTCTATGGCAAAAGCCTGGGATCGGAACTAGTCGAAGTGATGGGACAACGTTATAATGTAAATACAGAATGGACTGAGATGACCTCGGTGATGGAATTCAATTACAAGAGCAGTTCGGTGATCCGTCGTTTCGAGGGCGTTTGGACTTCCGCTTATGCCTTGATCAGTAATATCAATCATATCCTGAAGAATTGCGAAGAACGACGGGAAGTGCTGGCGGGTGACAATTACAGCCTCATCAAGGGGGAGGCTTTGGCATTGCGTGCTTATTTGCATTTTGACTTGTTCCGTTTGTTCGGTCCGGTATACACTAGTGATAGCACAGCGGTTTCCCTCCCTTTTTATCCTGAATTTTCATTTACGGCCAATGAGTTATTACCGGCCAATGAATTTTTACAGTTGGTAGCAGCCGATTTAGAGACAGCCGGTAAATTGCTCGGGATAGATCCGATTATCCAGGACGGCCCATCCTGGAGCGAAGATCTGTATGATCAGAACCGGAATCGGGTGTCGCGTATGAATTATTATGCCGTTCAATTACTACGGGCCAGGGTGGAATTGTATGCCGGACATAAAAAACAGGCTTTGGCTGCGGCCTTGAAGGTGATTGGGATACAGAAAGATTATTTTCCGTTTACTTCGGCAGCAGATGTTTCGGCGGGTACCGATAATCCGGACCGTTTGTTTTCTTCAGAATTGGTGTTTGCACTGGAGAATCCCCAACGGGCGACCATTTACAATTCGCTGTTTAATCCCGAGAATGTAAAATTGGAAAATCTGTTGTTGATCCGGCAGAATAAACTGGACGATCTTTTTGCCGAGGACCGGGATTATCGTTACAAAGCCTGGTTTCCGCAGGAAAAGACGGTTGGAGGAGTTTCTTGCCGTGTATTTCATAAATTGGCGGATTGGCCAATGCAAATCTGAAATTCAATACCCTTATTCCGATGCTCAGAGTGAGCGAAGCTTATTATATCGCAGCCGAATCTGAGGAAAATCCTGCTGATGGGTTGGCATACCTGAACTTGGTTTTGAATAACAGGGGATTGGAAAGTGAGCAGGAAGAAGAGTTATTGCAAGACTACTTAACTCTGGAGTACCGGCGCGAATTTTTCGGAGAAGGGCAACTTTTCTTTTATTACAAACGCTTGAATGAAGAATGGATTCCGGATGCTGTGTCAGATTGGGATGACGAGGTGTGGATGTCGAAGGAGGAATATGTGGTGCCTCTTCCCGAGAGTGAAATAAAATACAGAGATATGACTAATAAAGATAAAGAATAATGAAGATGATAAATAAAATTTATGGTTTAAGCCTGGCGATTTTCTTACTGTTTTGTACAAGCTGTGAGAAAGAGATGATTACCTACGACGGGGATAGTGCGGTTTATTTCCCGCTTGTCTCCCAGACGATGGGACGTATCGGTTTTTCTTTTGCCGAATACCATAGCGATACTTTATCGGTAGTTTATCATTTTGATATCAAGTCCTTAGGGAAAGTAAAGGATTATGACCGGACGGTATCTCTCGAAATCGTTGAAAATGATACTTTACCCGCACGGGCAGGTGTCGATTATGAAGTGTTGACCCCCCGGCCGGTTATTCCCAAAGGCGAGGTATCGACATCGGTGAGTGTCCGTTTTTTCAGGACCAAAGAATTATTGGATCGGTCTAAAGTGATCGAATTCCGGTTGATGGAAAATGAAGATTTTGATTTACGGATACCCTTGTATTATGATGTGAGTTATACCAGCCTGATTTTTGTGCTGAGTGAAAAGATCTATCAACCTTGGTGGTGGAGGAACTATGGGAAAGACCGTTTCGGGAGATGGACGAAAACGAAAGGAAATTTGATTTGCGATAAACTCAATATTCCGCGGGCAGATTGGGACGATATGTCCGGAAAGGTCAACCAGGCTTACCTGACTTTTGCTTGTATCTGGATGTATGATTACCTCGAAAAAGAGAAAAAAGCCGGGCGTCCTGTATACGATGAACCGTTGAAGGAAGGAGAAGAACCGCCTTTGATGGAATGGGCCCTATGGCTAATCCTCAATGATGAACGATTAAACAGAAAATTATGAAAACAGTATATAGATTTTTATTAGCTGCTCTCCTGGCGATGGCTACCACTTCGTGTTTGTACGAAGACAAAGGAAATTATGATTATCATCCCATTAACGATATTATGATCGGGGGAATCACTTCCGGTCAGGAATATCATGTCGTTAGTTTTGTCGATACGTTACGGATCGAACCTCAGGTTGCTTGTAGCGAATCCACGAATGAGAATACATTGGAATACCGATGGAGCATTTTGATTACAGAAGGAGATCAGTATGAACGAGTGATCGGTAAAGAAAAAAATCTGGAATGGCCGGCTGATTTAAAAGCCGGAAAATATACCGGTCTGTTTACGGTGTACGATAAAGTAACTGATTTAAGCTGGATACAATCGTTTAAAATAGTAGCTACAACAGTAACCTCCGAAGGTTATCTGGTTTTGTGCAAACAGGAAAACCGTCCCCGTATGGATATTATCCATACAGTCGATCAGGACCGGGAAATGGTGGGGAGAGATATTTTTGACGGTGGCGACCGGGTGGGCGAACCGGTTGGATTCGATTATACCAGTGGGCTGTGGGGAGCCGTCATTTTGCATACCACCAAAGGTTCTTGGTCTTTGAATACGAAGGAGCTGACTATCGGCGAAGAATCCGATCTCAAATATGAGTTCGGTATGCCACCGGCATCGGTCGATGCCCGGAAAGTAGAAATAACCACACTTCGGAACGATAATGTTTATGTTTTGATCGATGCAGCAGGGGATATGTATGTGAAGCGGGAACGTCAGGAATTATATGCTCTCCCTGTGAATCACCTGAAAGGAGAAGATACTTATTTCGAAATGGCTCCCTGGGTAGGGGTGCGTAAAGGAAAAGGTATAGCTCAAAGAGACCAGAGTATTATGTTGTTCGACAATACGAACAAACGCTTCATGGAAATTCCCGGAGGAGCATTTCTGCCCCGGGTGATGCAATACGAGAATACCGATTTGTGGCCCTCTGCTAAAGTGGATAAAGAAATTATCCATATGGAAAGTAATATGAATTACACCTTTGCTTTAATGAAAGATGCTGACGGGAAAGTGTGGATGTACGGCGTTGAATTGAATGGAGATAGTAAAAATGTACAAAAATACCTGGTGGAGGTGAAAGGTTCCGGAATCGGAAAAGCCACTGCTTTTGCTTTTCATTCTTTGTATCCTTATCTGTTTTATGCTGTAGGAGGGGAGGTTTACCGTTTCGATTATTCGATGCAGACTCCTGCCGAAAAAGTGCTTTCCTATCCTGATGCTACTGTCGTAAAACTCCACTTCCCGATTTATTTGGGATGGATCGCTTATGCCGATTGGCAGAAAGAACGGCAATACAATCTGGTGGTCGGATACAATAATACCAAAAAGCCCGAGTCTACCTGTGGTACAGTCGGTATCTATAAAGTACCTGCTTTGAGGGGAGATCTGACTCTTCACAAAGAATATACCGATTTGGGATATATTGTGGATTTGGCTTATAAAGAAAATAATTAGCGGGATGAAAACAATTGGGTTATGTGTAAGTATACTGATCGGGTTAAGTGCTTGTCAGTCGCATCGGGATTCCGTTGTTGAGGTACGGACAGGAGAGGGATCTGTGCCTGCTAAGGTTATTTTGGTTACTTCCGATTCTACCTATGAAATATTTCCGGATTCTCTGGGGACAGCACGTTTTGTGCTGTCTCCGGGAATAAAGGGAAGTTACGCTTCTTGTAGGTGGGGAAAATCACTTATTCCCCTTTATCTGGAACGAGGTAAGAATTTGACTATCACGATGGGAAATGATCGGCCGCCTGTTTTCGAAGGCCAGGGAGCGAAGGAAAACGAGTACTTGAATAGTGAATTATTACGGCAGGTTGGCTTGAATAATGAAATGGAAGAAGACCGGTTTATCGAAGAAGTGTGGGCATTGGAGCAAAAGTTATCGGCTCATTTGAAAGAACAGCATTTGGATGTGGCTTTTACGAATACCGAAAATAAGAGATTGCATTATTGGGTCTGTTCCTTGTGGCGTCAATATATTACTCCGTTTCATCGTCCTTCTGATTCCTTTTATGAGCAGATGGAAAAAGCCGTTCAGGAAGATACATCCCTGATAGAATTGCCGGAATACAGGAAAGCCTGGAAGGGGTTGGTCGAGGTGATGGCGACAAAAGATTTGTTGTCATGGGATCCTTATGAACTAGTCGGAAAACAACTGGCTTATATAGAGGAAAAAATTAAAGATCCGGCATTGATCGGGTATCTAACAGACGATATTATCGTCGCTTATATCAGGCAGTACGATATCGCTAAGGCCGGAGAATTATTGCCTCTCTATCGGGCAAAGGTTCGGGAAGCCTCGAAAGTAAAAGCTTTGGAGAAACTACGCTCGAAATGGGCGCGGATCGCTCCCGGACAATTATCTCCCGATTTTGCTTGTCCCGATCCTTCCGGGAAGGTGGTGGGCCTGTCCGATCTCAAAGGTAAATATGTGTATATCGATGTCTGGGCAACCTGGTGTGGACCTTGTTGTGCAGAACTTCCGCATTTGCAAAAGTTAGAGCAGAAGTTTGCAACGAGAAACATCGCCTTCGATAGCATTTCT
>CAJKZL010000109.1 GCA_905204385.1 uncultured Odoribacter sp.
CTTATCTCCTTTCTCTAAAAGGGTACGTGAATAGGCGATTTCAATGCCTGCATCCTCGAGCAAAACCCGGGAGATGACAAACTTCTTATCGATAAGCATCGCGATTTCAGAAACTTCTTTTCCGAACAAAGCCGGATTTTTCACCTGAATGGAAACATGCGTAGCCCGGGCCGCCTTTTCTTCCTGGGCATTCTGAATAGCCTCATTCTCTTTGTTGAAATCGATCCGGAACAGATAACGAATCGACAGAATAGCCAGAATAATCCCGACAACTCCCAAAGGATAGGCAACGGCATACCCCATAGCAATGTCCGTACCCTCGCGTCCGGCAACATCGAAAAACGCTTGCTGGGCAGCACCTAAACCAGGCGTATTGGTCACCGCCCCCGAAAGAATGCCCACCATGGTGGTAATCGGTAAACCTGTAAGCCTATAAATCACATAAGTGATCGCCACTCCCAGAAACACGATCAGCACCGCAAGCATATTCAAGGTCATTCCTCCCTTTTTAAAAGAAGAGAAAAAACCCGGCCCAACCTGCAATCCGACAGAATAAACAAACAAGATGAGTCCGAACTCCTTCAGAAAATGAAGCGCATGTCCATCCATCCGCATATTAAAATGACTGAAAATGATCCCTACGAACAAAATCCAGGTAATCCCCAAAGAAATACCCGCAATTTTAATTTTCCCCAACAGAATACCGATAAAAATCACCATGGCGACCAATAAAATGGAATGCCCGATGCCTGTCCCAAAAAACAAAGTGTTTATCCAATCCATAGCTATGCAGTTGTTTTTCGCCTGAATTATACTTAAAGTGGCAAAATTACAAATTCCTGCAGCAGTAGAAAATTTTTAAACGGATTAAATGTAATTTTAGGATACAGGCCTGAGGTAATCCTATTTTCGTTCCCGATTCCCTGCTTCGGGGATTATACTTTCTGTAAAAATGGCAACTCAGCACCCTCATTTTACGTTTAACAAGCTATCGAAAGATTAAACCCACAATTATGGTTAACGATCTGTTATATTTCATATTAAGGGCGTCGATCAGTGCCTCGCTCAGCGACAGAGAGGCGTTTATCGAAAAAGTATCGGCCGTCATCGAACACAAAATGCACCAGGACCCCGAAGCGGCCAAGCATTTAAGCAATCAAATCGCCGGTGCTATGGAAGGATTGAGCGGCACCCTGCTCCTTCAACAGCTCTTTGCCCCCAAACGGGATAAAAAGTTAAATCAAACCCTGGACAACCTATCCGAGGCGATCGAAAAACTGAATTCTTTACTGGAAGAAGCAGACCTATCCGGTGCTTCTTCACAAACCGACCCGTCATGAGAATTACCGATCTATATGCAAGCTACCTGAAGGCTGCCCGTACCGTCCAAATCATGGGCATACTGACAAAACACGGTACCCGGGAAATGATCAACCGCTCTTTCCTGGGCCGGAGAATCCGTAAACGCAGAATACGCCAACACAAACCCGTATATACCACTCAGGAAAGACTCCGTCTGGCCATCGAAGACCTGGGACCTACATATGTGAAATTCGGGCAAATCCTGGCAGACCGACCGGACATACTGTCGGAAAGATTCAGGAAAGAATTGAAAAAATTACAAACCAATGCCCTGCCTTTCGACGATAATCTGGCCATCCGTCTGATCGAAGACGAACTGGGAGCCCAGATCAAAGATGTATTTTCGGAATTAAACCCCCACTGCATAGCATCCGCCTCTATCGGACAGGTTTACACCGGCCGACTCAAGAGCGGCCACGAAGTGGTCATTAAAATCCGACGCCCCAATATAGACCAGCAAATCAAGCTCGACCTGTATCTGATGCGTTATGTTGCCAAAAGACTGGCCCGGGAATATCCCGAGATGGAAGCCATCAATATCGTCGGCGTGGTCGACGAATTCGGCGACAGCATCTTCCGCGAATTGAATTATTACAACGAAGCGACCAACCTGCTCCGCTTTCACGAAATCTTTAAAGATAATCCCCGGGTTTATATTCCGCATGTCAATATGAAGTATACAACCCACAAAATGCTCATTATGGAACGGATATTCGGGATGGCGCCCGATGATCCGGAACAATTACGCGCTGCAGGTCTCGATCCCGTACAAATCGCTCTGAACGGAGCAGAAGCCCTGCTCATCATGATCTTTCAGGAAGGCTTTTTCCATGCCGATCCCCATGCAGGCAATATGTTCATTCTTCCCGGTAACCGGATCGCCTTCATCGATTTCGGCATGGTGGGAGCTTTACGGCCCCGGGAGATGGAATTTCTGGCCCACCTCTCCATCGGATTCGCCCGCCGTGATCCCATCGGCCTGGCCGATTCCATGATCCGGCTCTGCGATCAGCGCTTTTTCGACCAACGGGACGATCTGATCTTTAGCCTACAGCAAATGATCAACCGCTATTCCCAACTGCCGGTGGAAAAATTCAACTATGCAAAGATGATCCAGGAATGTCTCGACATGATTACCAAATACAGCCTATGCTTGCCTACCGGTATATTTATGCTCGCCAAAGCCTTGGCCACCATACAAAAAGTGGCCGAACGTCTGGACCCCGACATCCCTTTTGCCAAACTGATCATTCCCTATGCCAAAAGCGTCGTTATGAATCAGTTCTCCGCCCGTAAGCTGGCAGCCGAACTCTATCAGACTTTAAAAGGTTATTCCACCCTGCTGAAAACGGCCCCGGGTGACATCAGCGAAATCCTCTATAAACTGAAACAGGGAGAAATCAAACACGAACTGCAATTTACGGATATGACCGAAATCCGGAAGCTGCTCAAAAACATCACTTCACGCCTGGCCTATTCCATTCTGCTCGTCGGTTTGTTTATCGGAGCCATCGGCATCCTGGACAAAAGGCCCGACCTTAAATATGGTCATTTTCTCCTCATTATGTCCTCCTTTTTAATTTTCATCGTCATGCTGCGCTGGATTTTCAGGAAAAAAACGTAAGAGAAATTTTGGAAATAAATTTCCAAAATTTCGATGAACGATAAACGATGAACGATTAATGATACAACCCTGCGGGCGCTTTTTTACGGGCGCTTGAGCGCTCGGTCGGAACCTTTGATTCCGTCAACAAGGCGCCCCGCCAGGGGTCCATGATCCTTCATCGTTAATCGTTAATCGTTAATCGTTCATCCCTGGAACTTTCTGCTGGCCCGCAGTAAGTGCCGGACGATGCTGACTAGTTCCTGAGATTCCTGCAACAAATTCAGGTAAACCAAAGAAATCTTCAGACTGCTGTTGATTTCCTGCACCCTGGACAATTGCATCTTTTGAAGCCGGGAAAATTTCTCGCGGAGCACTTCCCCTCTCTGCATCACTTTGTCGGCTTCCTCATACTGTCCCGCCATAATGATCCCCTGTACCTGAAGAACCAAGGAAGTCAGTTCATCCCTCAATGGCAAAAACTCTTTCACGCAATGCTCCGGCAAAGGATTGAAATTATTGTCCACATGCTCCTTCAAGGGCTCACACATTCGTTTCAGACAGTACATAATTTGCTCACTACTATTGCTCTCCAAGTGAAACCAGGTATTTTTCTCGATCGCCATATTCCGGTCGATCCTGCGCATGCCTAACATCTCCTTCCGCCGGATTTTTTTGATCATATCCTTTTCATCGTTCGTAGCACTCACCGCTTTACGCAAACTTTTCAGATCTTCATTTACAAATCCTTCCGTCATCTGAATATAAATCCTGGCCGTGAAAGACAGCATATCCGCCAATTGTTCCCGCACATGACGCCGGAGCAAATTCCAGATTTCCCGCTTATCCCTGCTTTGCATCATCTGCTGAAACACTTCATCCTTCTGCTCGTTCTTCAATTTATTCCGGTATCGTATATTGCTGCGCACCAACATCAATACAGCAACACAAATCATGATGAGCATAAATCCTATCCCACCATAATACATGACCAACGTCACCAAAAAACAAATGATAAAAGCAGCTCCGGCAGTGATAAACCAGCCCCCGATCACCGATAACACGCCGGTCACCCGGAAAACAGCGCTCTCCCTCCCCCAGGCCCGGTCGGCCAATGAACTTCCCATCGCCACCATAAAAGCTACATAGGTGGTAGACAAAGGCAGCTTCAGAGAGGTTCCCAAGGCAATCAGCAAACCGGCCAATACGAGATTGCCGGAAGCCCTCACCAAATCGAACGCAGCCCCGTCGGCCAGGATCATCTCCTCTTTATTGAAGCGCTTGTCCATCCAACGGCGCAAACCGACAGGAATCAGATCGACCAGAGCCGCCGAGAGGGAAGTAATCGTACGAACCAAACTCCGGGCAATGGCAGAAGAACCGAAAATCTCTTCACCCTCTTCCTGACGGGATAAACTCACCGAAGTCTTGACAACATTCTGCGCCTTTCGCGAAGTCATTAAAGAGACAACCATAATAACACCGGACAATATCAGAAAAACCAAAGGAGTTTTAGCAGGACTATTCAATGCTCCCATCAGAAAACCATCGGCATCACCACTTCCGTGGGCCACCCAATCCATATAGCTGGAAAAGCCCGCCAGGGGAACTCCGACGAAATTCACCAGATCGTTCCCTGCAAAGGCCATCGCCAAAGCAAAGGTCCCCAATAATACGATAACCTTAAACACATTGACCCGGCACCAATGCAGGATTTGCATCAGTAAGGTGAAAAAGAGCAAACAACCGCCGACGATCAAACCGGTATTCGCCTGTACCCAGGCTTTATTTTCTGCAGTCATAAACGCAGCGTCCTTGACTCCTTTAATCAGCATAAAATAAACGATGGCAGTCACAGCTACCCCTCCGAACAAACCGATACTCCATTTGAGATGAGTCTTATAATGAAAGGTAAACAAAAGCCTGGCCAAATACTGTACCACCGTTCCAAAGAAAAAAGCAACGGCTACCGACAGGAAAATCCCCAGAATCACCGTCAGGGCCTTCTCGGTATTCAACAACTCGGCAAAACCCAGTCCTCCATCGTCGGCAACAATTTTCACCAAAGCCAGTGCGAATGTTCCTCCCAATAATTCAAACACCATAGATACCGTCGTCGACGTAGGCATCCCTAACGTATTGAAGATGTCCAGCAGCACCACATCCGTCACCATCACCGCCAGGAAAATACACATCAATTCATTGAAATAAAACGCTTCAGGCCGGAAAATACCGTGACGGGCAATTTCCATCATCCCATTGCTCATCGTTGCACCACAAAAAATCCCCACCGCAGCAATGATCAATATCGTCCGGAAAGAAGCGGCCTTCGCGCCTATGGCGGAATTGAGAAAATTCACCGCGTCATTACTTACTCCGACGTAAAGATCAAAAATGGCTAATAAGAAAAGAAATACGACAATACCCAGATAAATTGTTTCCATGATTCGATTTTTGCTCACTGCCGCAAAAATACAGGGAAGATATTACCTCCAGGTTACAGAAATGTTACAAAAATGTTACGATCCGATCTTCCCGCAGGAGGCAGCCTCTCTTTCCTGAATCATATCCGGCATATTATCCATAGCCCAATCGATCAGCCCCTCCAGATAAGGCATAAGGCTCTGCCCTCTCGACGTCAACCGATATTCCACCCGTGGCGGTACCTCCGCATAAACTTTCCGCTCGACCAAACCGTCGGACTCAAGCATGCGCAGCGTCACCGTCAGCATACGCTGGGAAATATCCCCTATGCTCTTCTGAATATCATTAAAACGCATCACTTCATTGGCCTTCAGCGTTACTAAAACCAGCATTCCCCATTTGCTGCTCAACCGGCACAATACATCGCGGATCGGACAGGGATCGGCATGATAAAAATTTTTCATTTTTTAACACTCTATTAATGCTTTGTTTACCAATATTAGTTACATCAAGGTAAGTTTCTTATTTACAAGTGCCTTCTTGCATACCTACTCGTAAACATCTAACTTCGCACTACAAAAATAATAAACTTACTAAAAATAACTATCGCCATGAAAAAAATTGCAGTATTAGCCATCGATCCCGTAAACGGGTCAGGTTTGTTTCAATACCTGGAAGCCTTTTATGAAAACGGAATCTCCTACCGTACATTTGCCGTTTCCGACAATAAAACCATTTCTACCAATTCGGGAATCCGACTCGAAACCGACGATGTGATCGCCAATTTAAAAGGACATGCAGACGATTATGAGGCGCTGGTATTTTCGTGCGGGGATGCCATGCCTGTTTTTCAGAATAATGCCGGAAAACCTTTTAATCTGGATTTGCTCGCAGTAATACAGGAATTTGCCGCCAAACAAAAATTACTCATCGGCCATTGTGCTTCAGCGCTCATTTTTGAAATAGCAGGAGTGTCCGAAGGACGGAAACTGGCAGTCCATCCATTGGCCAAGCCGGCTATTCAAAAAGGAATAGCCACCGACGAGAGCTTCACAGTAGACAGGAATTTCTACACTGCCCAATGCGAACATACTTTGTCCCGACTGCTGCCGGTATTACTCGAAGTGCTTAAGAAATAAAAGAACTTTCCCGTCCTGTAGCCGGCTCCGCCACACCAGGGAGCCAGCTACAGGGCAGGGATGTCTGGATAGCTTCCGAGTGATTATCCGGTAAATCGAAGATATTATGGAAAGCAAGGGTAAAAACAAAATTTCGACCGGACAGATCATTACACTAAAAGGAATATTCCCATCCAGATGAATTCGATGACAACAAAAAAGGGGAAATAGCCAATTAACCGGGAATAAAGGTCTCTTTAAAGTTGAAAAAAATAAGGATATTTGTATCCAAAAAATGACTTCAACGAATAAAAGACTATGAGAACAAACATTACAATTACCTTATTCCATCTGATCCTTCCCATGATCCTCATGGGACAAAACGCCAAAAATATGAACCCAAACCTTTTTACGCACCGAAGCCATTATTCTGTCGAAGAGACCCTCTCCCGGATTGAGAGCCAACTGAAAGCCCTGAATATCCCCGTATTCGCCAAATTCGATCATCAGAAAAACGCCCGGGCTGTAAATATGACCCTCCGGCCTACACAAGTAATCGTGTTCGGGGCTCCGGCCGTAGGGACAAAACTGATGGAAATCAACCCCGCCATCGCCATCGAACTTCCGCTACGCATAGCCGTCTGGGAAGACGAAAACAATCGGGTTTGGGCAGCATTTCCGCAAATGAGACCCCTGGCTGAAAAATACAACCTCCAGGATCATCCCATCATTGAAAAAATGCAAAAACTATTGGAAGAACTGGTCACGCAAGCTTCCGAGCGGCCATCGACCGATGAACAGCAAGATGTCCGATAAACCGCCTTATCCATTTTTCTAAACAAAGACCACCTATGATTGTCAGCGCAAGCCGGAGAACCGACATCCCGGCTTTTTATTCCGATTGGTTGCTCAACCGAATACACGAAGGTTACGTCCTGGTACGGAATCCCTTCAACCCCAAAATGGTCAGTCGCATCGACCTTCGTCCAGAAGTAGTCGACTGCATTGTTTTCTGGACCAAAAATCCGGCACCCCTGCTCGGAAAATTGGACCGGCTGAAAGAGTATAACTATTATTTTCAGTTTACCGTCAATCCTTATGGCAAAGAACTCGAAACTCACCTGCCTCCTTTATCCCGCCGCCTGGACACCTTTAAACGGCTTTCCGACAAAATCGGACGGGAAAAAGTCATCTGGCGTTACGATCCCGTGCTGACCAACAGAGAATATACCGTTGCTTTTCACCAGGAAAAATTCGCTGCAATCGCCGGGATCCTGAAAGACTATACCGAAAAATGTATGCTTGGCTTTATCGATCATTACCGGCATATCCTCCCGGCTGTGAGCAAACACGCTATACTTCCCCTCCAACCCGAAGAAATCGAAGAAATGGCCGTTTCTTTCCGCAAAACGACCGATGTTTTTCCTACCCTGCAACTCGAAACCTGTACTACAAAAGTCGACCTTTCCCATCTGGGCATTCCGGCAGGCCTATGTATAGACGACAAACTCATCGAAAGGATAACCGGCTATCCCATAAAGACACGCAAAGACAAGAATCAAAGGGATATTTGCAACTGTGCCGAAAGCATCGATATCGGAACCTACGAAACTTGTCTCAACGGCTGCATCTATTGCTATGCCATCCGGGGAAACGACTCAACTGCACGACGGAATGCACAAACTCACGATAAAAACTCCCCCTTACTGACCGGAAACCTTACTTCCGGCGACATCGTCAAGGAACGCCCCATGAAAAGCCTGAGAGACAATCAACTCAATCTATTTTAACCTGCTCCCGGACAAAACATCCCTAAAGCCTTTCATCCTTTCTCCTCCCTCCTTCATCATAAATCCCTACTCGTTCATAGTACATCCATAATCATTACACTATCAACGTTACTCGATACTCGTTACTCGTT
>CAJKZL010000110.1 GCA_905204385.1 uncultured Odoribacter sp.
ATCACTATGTGTTGAACGGATCGAAGATATTTATTACCAATGCTGCTTATGCAGACGTTTACATTGTAATGGCAATGCCCGATAAATCGCAAGGTACACGGGGTATTTCCGCTTTTATTGTAGAACGCGATTTCCCCGGTTTCTCGATCGGTAAGAAAGAAAAGAAAATGGGCATACGCGGATCGGCCACCTGTGAGTTGATTTTTGAAAATTGCATAGTCCCGAAAGAAAATTTGCTGGGGAAGGTTGGGGAAGGTTTTAAGATTGCCATGAAAACTTTGGACGGCGGACGTATGGGCATTGCCTCCCAGGCTTTAGGAATTGCGCAGGGAGCCATGGACGAGACGGTGAAATATGTAAAAGAACGGAAACAATTCGGCCGGGCCATCGGGCAGTTTCAGAATACCCAGTTCCAATTGGCAGATTTGCAGACCAAGATTCAGGCTTCTCGTTTGCTGGTGCGGATGGCTGCCTGGAAAAAGGATCAAAAACAGCCTTATTCCGTCGATGCGGCACAGGCTAAGTTATTTGCAGCGGAAACAGCGATGGAAGTTACGACCAAAGCGGTTCAATTCCACGGCGGATATGGATATACCCGGGAATATCCCGTGGAACGGATGATGCGGGATGCTAAAATCACCGAAATATATGAGGGTACGTCCGAAGTGCAGCGAATGGTGATTGCTGCGGCATTGTTGAAATAAGGAAGAACGTCAAACGACGAACGATGGAAATACTTTTCACGAAGAAAGACTTACGTTCGTCACTGAAGCGGTAAATGGTTGAAAATAAAAATATAATATATGAAGATAATCGTTTGTATAAAACAGGTTCCGGATACGACCGAGATCAAGCTGGATCCGGTGACAGGCACTATGATCCGGGATGGGGTTCCGAGCATCATGAATCCCGATGATAAGGGGGGATTGGAAATGGCCTTACAACTCAAAGATACTTATGGAGCAGAAGTAACGGTGATTACCATGGGGCCTCCCCAGGCCGACGATATTTTGCGTGAGGCTTTTGCTATGGGCGCCGACCGGGCTATTCATCTGAGCGACCGTAAATTTGCCGGGGCCGATACATTGGCAACATCGAATGCTATTGCCGGTGCTTTAAGGGTGCTGGACTTCGACCTGGTGATCACGGGTCGTCAGGCCATAGACGGGGATACGGCTCAGGTGGGGCCTCAGATTGCCGAACATCTGGATTTACCTCAGGTGACCTATGTCGAGGATTTAAAATTCGACGGCGGGAAGATGTTTACTATCCGCAAGTCCACGGAAGAGGGCTATCAACTGCTTCAGGTGGAAGCGCCTTGTGTCCTTACTGTATTGGCCACTGCTAATAAGGCCCGGTATATGTCGGTAAAGGGTATTGTCGAAGCCTATGAAAAAAAGGTTGAAGTGTGGGGATAAGACGATATCAGTGTGGATGAGGAAAAACTGGGACTGAAAGGATCACCGACCCGGGTATGGAAATCTTTCACCAAGGGGGCGAAAGCGGCAGGAAAAGTGTTCGAAGTAGAACCCTCGGAAGCTGTGGATATCATTGTAGAAAAATTGAAAGAAAAATTTATAATCTGATGAACGATGAACGCATGCAAGGGGCGTCGTTCATCTTTTATCTTTAATCGTAAATAAGATGGATAAATCTCAATATAAGGATGTTTACGTATTTGTAGAACAACGCGAAGGTGTTATTCAGAAGGTGGGTATCGAGTTGTTGGGGAAAGCGAGGGAATTGGCCGACAACCTGAATGAAAAAGTGGTGGCCTTGTTGCTGGGATATGAAATTTCCGGTCAGGCGGCTGAATTGATTCATTACGGAGCGGATGTGGTGTTGTGCATAGACGAGAGAGAATTGGTTCATTACAACACCGAACCTTATGCGCAGGCCATTACACAGGTGGTGCACGAGCGTTGCCCGGGTATTGTATTGATCGGTGCCACTACCATAGGACGTGATCTGGGACCCCGCTTGTCCGCCCGTTTGTGTACAGGATTGACGGCCGATTGTACGGGGCTGGCTATTTCCGACGACCGGGAGTTGTTGATGACCCGTCCGGCTTTTGGGGGAAATCTGATGGCCACGATCATCTGTAAGGAACATCGTCCGCAGATGTCTACCGTCCGTCCTGGGGTGATGCGGGCTATGGCCAAAGATGAAAAGCGGGAAGGTACGATAGAGCGGTTTAAAGTGGATTTTGATAAAACAAAATTCAAGGTGAAAATTCTGGAAACGGTTAAGGAACAAAAGAATAAGGTGGATATTACCGAAGCAAAAGTGTTGGTTTCCGGAGGACGCGGAGTAGGAAATGCCGAAGGATTTGCGATGTTGGATGAATTGGCCACGACCTTAGGAGCCCAGGTGTCTTCTTCCCGTGCTATGGTGGATGCCGGAATCATGCCTCACGATCGACAGGTGGGACAAACCGGAAAAACCGTACGTCCCGACCTGTATTTCGCGATGGGAATCTCCGGTGCTATCCAACATCTGGCAGGTATGGAAGAGTCGGAGTTGATCATAGCCGTCAATAAGGATAAATATGCTCCGATTTTCAATGCGGCTGATCTGGGAATAGTCGGTGATGTCAAAAAGATCGTTCCCTTGCTGACGGAGCGGCTTGCTGCAATCCGGAAAATGGATAAAGGAAGTTGAACCGAAGGGAGAGATCTGTTGCTTGTGTTCGACCGTAATTAGAAATCCTAAATGACGAAGTATGGAATATCAAAAATTATTGATGGAAAAAAGAGGTCCCCTTTGTATTGTGAAAATCAATCAACCGGACACATTGAATGCTTTGGACGCTTTTTTATTAAAGGAACTGGACAAGGTTTTCGATGAAATTGCCGTAGATCCCGGGATACGTGTGGTGATCCTTACAGGGGAGGGACGTGCATTTGCGGCAGGGGCGGATATCCAGGAAATGAGCGGAATGAATGCAGAGGAAGGGAAACAGTTCGGTCGTTTGGGAGCTGCTGTGTTCCGGAAAATCGAACTACTGGAGAAACCGGTCATTGCAGCGATCAATGGGTTTGCTCTGGGAGGGGGGTGTGAATTAGCTATGGCCTGCGATTTGCGGATTGCTTCGCGTAAAGCTAAATTGGGACAGCCTGAAGTGGGGCTTGGGATAACGCCCGGTTTTTCCGGTACTCAACGATTACCCAGGTTGGTAGGATTGGGAAAAGCTAAGGAATTGATATTGACAGCGGTGGTGATAACTGCCGAGGAGGCTTGCAGGATCGGATTGGTCAATCAAGTCGGCGAACCCGAAGCATTGATGGAAGAATGTATCGCGATGGCCGGGACTATTGCCTCTAAAGCTCCTTTGGCGGTTTCTTACGCTAAGGAAGCCATCAACCGGGGTATAGAGACGGACATCGAAACAGGAATGAATCTGGAAACTGTGTTGTTCGGATTATGTTTCGCTTCGGCAGATCAAAAGGAAGGTATGAATGCCTTTTTATCCAAAAGAAAAGCGGAATTTAAAGGAAAGTAATGACTTGAAAAGAAGTGATACGCTTGAAATGTAAAACTGATTAAGAATAATTGTTTATGAAGATAGGTATAATAGGAACCGGGACGATGGGGCAGGGAATTGCCCAGACGTTTGCCCAGGCCGGGCATGAGGTATTATGGAAAGGACGCTCGGAGGCTTCTTTGGCAAAAGCCCATAAAGCCCTGGCGAAAAGTCTTAGCCGCATGGTTGAAAAAGGAAAGTTGGAACTGGCTGCGAAAGAAGGGATAATAGGCCGTATAACCGATACTCTCAACTATGAGGATTGTGCAGAAGTGGATTTGGCGATCGAAGCGGTCGCTGAAGATATGGCTGTAAAACAGGAAATATTCCGTACGCTGGAACAGGTATGTAGGCCGGATGTGATTTTCGCTACCAATACTTCTTCCTTGTCTATTACCGTTGTGGCTGCTGCAAGGCAAAGGCCGGAGAGAGTAAGCGGGATTCATTTTTTTAATCCCGTTCCGGCCATGAAGTTGGTGGAAATCATCAAGGGACAGTTGACGGCAGATGAGATTCACGACCAGGTATTTTCACTGGCCCGGGAGATCGGAAAAGTCCCGGTGAGCGTCGAGGAAGCTCCCGGTTTTGTAGTTAATCGCATCCTGATCCCCTTGATTAACGAAGGGATAGGGATTTTGGCGGAAGGAATAGCGAAGAAAGAAGAGATAGATGCTGCCATGAAATTAGGTGCCAACCATCCGATGGGACCTCTGGAACTGGGGGATTTGATCGGACTGGACGTTTGTCTGGCTATCATGGAAGTTTTGTACAAAGAATTCGGAGATTCGAAATACCGTCCTCATCCCTTGCTGCGTAAAATGGTAAGAGCTAATTTATTGGGAAGAAAAACCGGGATCGGATTTTACGATTATCGGAAATCTTAAGTTGGTTCGAAGAAAAGTAATCGGATTGCCTGTCCATGGCCGCCCGATAAAGTCGAAAGTGGGGAATTATTCCCCGCTTTTTTTAGTTTTATTCCCCACATTTCTACACTTTTTAGAGGAGATGATTCGGTAAACGTTTGTCATATAGAATATTGACGTCTGAGGCATAATGTTTGTATCTTTAAACTACAGAATCTAAATCTAAAAAATAAAAAGTTATGAAAAAGATTATTGCTTTAGGAATCGGCGCTTCTCTGTTTGTGCTCGGAGGATGTGTGGAAAGTTCTCAGAAATATAAAGATTTATTAGCGCGTGCCGATTCGTTGAATACCGTAGCTGCAGCGCAGACACAGGAAATGGAAAGTATGTTTGCGGATATCAATGATATCACTGCAGGAATGCAATCGTTGCGAGATGCGGAACATCTGTTGACCTTAGAAGCTGAAAAAGAAAGAAAGGCAGGTAGTAAATCCAAACAACAGTTGGTGCAACTGAAAAACGATGTTCAGGCGATCACAGAAGCGATTGCCGGATATAAGTCGCAAATTGCAAAACTGGAAAGCAGAAATAACGCTCAGTCGGCGGAATTTAAGCGGATGATTGCTAATCTGAATGCTGAACTGGAGTTGAGGAGCGAGAAAATAACGGAAATCACGAACCAACTGGCCGCTACTAATAAAGAACTTGCCGTGAAAGTGCAACCAGTGGAACGGTTAACCCAATATGTAGATTCTTTGGATAAAGAAACCAAAGGGCAAAAGATGGTAATTGCCGAACAGGATCAGACTATTCATTTGGCCAATTATTTAATCGGTAGCCGTAAAGCGTTGAAAGAGGCTGAAGTAATTTCTCGTCAGGGATTGTTCTGTCCTCCTATTGTTTCCTCCCAGGCACAGAAAGCCGATTTTGTGAATATCGATATCCGGGAAACGAAGATGATCCCGGTAAATAGTAAGAAAGCCAAGGTGCTGTCTGCTCATCCGGCTGATTCTTATACACTGGAGACAGGGGAAGACGGAAATCTGGTTCTCAAAATCAATGACGAGGGCGCTTTCTGGAAACAGACTAAATACCTGGTGGTCATGATCGGATAAGGTCTTACGTTTTAAACAATCTTAAAATTTCCGGATAAACGATATAAGTTTGTCCGGAGATTTTATTTTGGGAGGAGTTTTATTAATTTTGAGCGGTTGTCCGAATTGTTTTGCTCGGATACAGCGGCCGTTCAGGGAATATACCTGCTCGTGGTGAAGTGAAGAGGCCATAAAGACGTATGGCTTTTCGGTGTATGTCAAAGCGGAGATTTTTCGGAATTTAATCGTCAGGCGTGATAATGGAGGAAAAAGAAATATCGGTTTTCAGAAAAATGCAACAGGGAGATCCCTCAGCTTTGGAATACTTTTTTCAGGAGTATATGGAACTGTTATATTACCGGGCCCTGGGATACGTAAAGGAACCGTTGGTGGCCGAGGATATTGTTCAGGAAGTTTTTATCCGGTTCTGGGATAACCGCCAAAAAGTGGATATAAGCGTTTCGGTTGCCGGATATTTAACCCGTTCGGTGGTGAATAGCGCTAAAAATTATCTGGAACATATAAGCGTTCGCCAACGCTATGAAAAAGAGTTCCTGAGCGAAAATCCCGATAAGGCGGAAGAGCCTTCCGAGGAGGCCGAGGATCTGGAACAATTACGCGAACGGCTGAAAATATTCGTCGATAGTCTGCCGGAAAAATGCCGGGAAATTTTTTTGTTGGCCTGTATTGAAGGATTAAAGTACAGGGAAGTGGCCGAACGTCTTGGAGTTTCGGTAAATACGGTGAAAACTCAGGTCAAAAGCGCATATGCAAAATTGCGTTCGGACTTTGAGGTGAAGGACCGGCAATTTCTTATCGTTGTGATGTTGCTGCAGCAATTACTGTAATCGGATCTCATTTTTTCTTTCTTTTTTTTCCAAATCTTTCACCCTGTTTTTGAAGTTGGCTGTCCTTAATATGTCCGGTCTTAAATCTATAAACAATGAAAGATGACGAATTATATCATCGTTTGCTGAAATTTCTCAACGGTCGTGAACGGAACGGGGATCTTACAGGGGATAACAGGTATTCTCTTGAAGATAAGCGCTTCCGGAAAATATTACACGAGTTGGATGAAATGAGTTACCGGTTTTCTCCCCCTCGGAAAGAACAGATGTGGGCTAAAATTTATAAGCAATTGGAAGTGCGGAAACGCAGGCTGAGGATTCGGCGATGGATAGGAGTTGCGGCTGTTCTGCTTCCCGCAATGATGGCTGTGGCGCTTTTGCATTTCAGGACTCCGGATCAGACCGAAATTAAGCCGATGGCGCTTCTTCCCGGTAAGCCTCAGGTACAATTGGTGTTGGAGGATGGACAGGTGATCAAGCTGCAGGAATTTGAAAAGGATTCATTATTGATTCAAGAGGCCGGAGGCATTTGGGTGGACACTTCCAGTACTATAGTCTATACTCCGGGAAAGAAAACGGAGAAAAAATTGGTTTATAATATATTGCAGGTGCCCCGGAGTTGTGAATATCACCTGGTATTGGCGGACGGTACGCATGTTTGGTTGAATTCCGATTCAGAATTGCGTTATCCGGTAGATTTTATAGGTACGGAAAGAAGGGTGTATCTCAAAGGAGAAGCTTATTTTAAAGTGGCGAAAGATGCGGCTAAACCCTTCCGGGTCGAAGCGGATGAATTGCTGGTCGAAGCTTTAGGTACGGGGTTTAATATCGATGCTTACCGGGATGGTGGCCGACTGTCGACCACTTTGGCAGAAGGCAGCGTAAGGGTGACCTCCGCGCTGGATAACCGTAATTGCATTTTAAAGCCCGGGCAACAGGCTTTGCTGAAAGACGGAGCAATGAACGTCCGGCCGGTGAACGTAGAGGAGATCGTGGCGTGGAAAGAGGGACGTTTTGTTTTTAGTAATATGACTTTGAGCGATATCGCTTATCAATTGGAACGGTGGTATGATGTGAAAATCGAATTTCAGGATCAGCAGCTACGGGAATATCGCTTTACGGGTGTGATGAAACGGTATAATCCCTTAAGTCGGTTGGTGGAGTTGATAGAGGAAACCGCCGATGTGAAATTTCAGGTCATCGGCCGGGAAGTAAAAATTTGCCGGCCCTGATATTAAAAACGGTAACTGTTGCAGCAGTTACCGTCGATAGCGTTTTTTGTCCGCCGGACAGATGTTGCAGCAAAGGTCCGGCTATGTTAAACCTATAACTACAAAATTATGATTTTTTTATTAAAAACCTTACGGCTGATGAAATTAACCGTATTTTTAATTCTGTTGGGGTTGCTGAGGGTAAGTGCCGTGGGCTATGCCCAGGCGTATCGCATTACTCTGGAAATGGATAATGTGCCTTGCAAAGAAGTGATCGAATCGATCAAAGGGCAGACTAGTCTGGACTTTTTTTACAGCAACAAGGAGTTGAATGTAGATCGGAAAGTATCGGTCAGTTGCCGGAATGCTTCGCTGGAAGAAGCTTTAAAGCAGATGCTCGGTAATGCCTACACTTTCCGTTTGGTGGATAATACGGTGGTGATTCGCCCGGTAAAAGTGCTGCAGGCTCAACCGAAACAGCTTACGGCCAAAGGAGTGGTGAAAGATGAAAAGGGTACTCCCTTGCCCGGCGTGACCATTGTGTTGAAAGGGACTTCCTTAGGGGTGACTACGGATGCAGAAGGAAAATTTTCGATGTCTTTTCCTGAAATGAAAGATCCTATGTTGTTATTTTCGTTCATAGGGATGAAAACGGTGGAAATGAAATATACCGGACAACCTGAAATGAAAATTATTATGCAGGAGGATGCTACGGAGATGGAAGAGGTGGTCGTGACCGGTATCTTTGAGCGGAAAACGGAAAGCTTTACGGGTTCTGCTTCGACGTATAAAACGGAAGATCTGAAAATGATGGGGGCACAGAATGTCATCCAGAGCCTGAGAACCCTGGACACGGCCTTCCATATCACTCCGAACAATGAATT
>CAJKZL010000111.1 GCA_905204385.1 uncultured Odoribacter sp.
AGCGATGCTGCCGAGCCAGCCGATCATGAACCCCGTGACGCAGAATAATGCGGTTTCCAGTCCCATTTGCAGCCCGATCATCCAACCCATTTTGTTCAGGGATAAAATATCGGCGGTGTTGTACCGGCTTCGTTTATAGCCTACGAGATAACGGCGATAGTGCAGGCTGCGGTAAAATAACACGGCAAAAGCGATGAACATGGTGATACGGGCCGCCAGGGTGGAAATGCCGGCACCCACCACCCCTAAAGCCGGCAGCCCCAGTTTGCCGTAGATCAGGATGTAATTCCCCAAGATGTTCAACACATTGGCCGAAATCATAATGTACATCGGGGTTCGGGTGTCGGTGATGCCGTCTGCGAACTGCTTGAACGAATTGAACAGCATCACGAAAGGCAAGGAGGCCAGTTGAAGTAAAAAGTAAGGGCGGATCAAAGGATATAACTCCTCCGGTTGGCCCATCTTGTCCAAATTATACCATACTAAAGTCATCAAAAGGGTCAGGAAAATTCCCATACACAGATTGACCAACAAACTATTCCGCAACAATTGCCCCACGTGAAATTTGTCCCGGCGGCCGAAAAACTGGCCCACCAGAGGCGTTAGCCCGTAGGAAAATCCCAGTCCGAAGAGGATGGGGATGTTGAAAGCACTATTGACAAATGAAGCAGCGGCCAAATGAAGCGTGTTGTATTGTCCCACCATCATGTTGTCGGCGAGTCCGACAACGACAATGCCCACTTGCCCGATGACGATCGGTATGCCCAGATGTATCAGGGCTTTATAATGTTCCTTGTATGGTTTGAAATATTTCATCGGCTGTATTACTTGCTAAGCTCCGCTTCCTGATAGCTTTACCGGACTCCTTCGCTTAGAATGTTGAAGAATCGATGTGCAAAAATAATATTTCCCTTGTTTATCCTAAGGTTTTTGCAATAAACTTTCTAAGTGTGTCCAGCCCGCGACACACTGGGAAATCTGTTTTGTAATTCAACATTTTTTTTTACCTTGCAGACCCGAAAAGCGTTGGAGGAGAAGTGACCATTGAAAATTAAATAAGTTATGAGAAAGTTTCTAAGTACACTGATATTGGTGTGGATCTGTTCTGTGGGAGTATTTGCCCAAACGGCGTTGTTGGAAAAGCTTCGGCAAATACCGCAAATCAGTGATATCGAGAAAAAAAATGTCGATTTTTTCGATGAATATTATGAATTTTGGTTCGAACAGCCTGTCGATCATGCTCATCCCGAAGGCAGGACGTTCAAGCAAAAAGTCCTTTTAGGACACCGGAATTTCGATGCTCCTGTGATCGTTGAATTGGAAGGGTATAATATTTGGTCGGAAAATGCCGGAGAATTGGCTACGCTGTTCAAAGGGAATCAGTTGACGATAGAGCATCGTTTTTTTGATCGGAGTGTGCCTCAGGGAAATGTCCCGTGGGAGCACTTGACCATCAAACAAGCTGCCGACGATCAGCATGCGATTATTCAATCGTTGAAAGAGAATGTTTATCCGGCTGTCAAATGGGTGTCTACCGGAATCAGCAAAGGAGGGCAAACCACCGTTTTCCACCGTTATTTCTATCCCGAAGACGTGGATGTCAGCGTTCCGTATGTAGCGCCTTTGAATCTGGAGTATGTGGATCCGCGGCTGGATAAATTTTTGGAGAAGCTGGGGACGGTCAAAAATAACCTTATGTCTGTCTTCGGTGGCGGTGGAGTCCAGGAGGATTGTCATTACAGAGTGCGGGATTTCCAGAACCTGTGCTTTGAACATAAAAACGAACTTTTCCCTTTGTTCAAGGAGTATGTCGAACAGAAAGGATACACCTATCGGCTGGCGGGTGGTGTGGAACGGGCCTACGATCTGGTGGTGCTCGAATATCCTTTTTCGTTCTGGCAATGGGGGAATAGCTGCGAGGAAATACCGGATGAAGAGTATGGAGATTGGGAGGAGATTGCGGACTATCTGGTCAGGATATCCAGCCCTGATTTCTTCGACGATAAGTATCTGGAAAGGATGCGGCCTTTTTTTTATGCTGCGCTGACCGAAACCGGCATGTATGATTATAAGGTGAAACCTTTTAAGAAATACCTGAAGGAAGAGAAAAACATCGATTTTTCGTTTTCCCTGCCTGCGGATATTCCTGTGAAGCCTTTCAATGCTGCACAAATGCAAGCGATTCAAAAATGGCTGCAAACCGATGCCGAAAAGATTCTGTTTGTCTATGGCGGAAGCGATCCCTGGTACGGGACGGGCGTCGACCTGAAGAAAAACTCCAAATGCCGGAAATACGTAAGAGGGGATATGAGCCATACTTGCCGGATTAAAGATTTCGATCCGGTATCTAAAGAAGATTTGATCGATACGTTGAAGGAATGGTTGGCGGAACCTTAAAAAGGAGTGAAAGCGGAAGATGAGAAACAGAGTGCTCGATATGATTACTGTCAGGGCGGATTTTGACGATCGGTCCGTGGTTATTTTAGACCAGAGCCGCTTGCCTGCCTGCGAAGAATATCTTCATTTGCGGACTCCGGAAGAACTTTGGGAGGCTATCCGCCATCTGAAAGTGCGGGGAGCTCCTGCCATCGGAGTCGCTGCTGCCTATGGGATGGCCGTGTATGCACAACAATTTCCGGAAACGGAAACAGAGACTTTCTACCGTCGTTTTGTCCGCTTAAAGGAGTATCTGGCTTCCTCCAGGCCTACGGCTGTCAATCTTTTTGCGGCGCTGGACCGGATGGAGCGATGTGTGTCGGCACATCGGGATAAGCCTGTGGGAGAGATCAAGCGGAAATTGAAGGAAGAAGCCGAAGCTTTTAGAGAGGAAGATGCCTCTGCTTGCCGTAAAATAGGGGAGTGGGGGCTTGGTTTGCTCCGGCCGGGAATGGGGCTATTGACTCATTGTAATGCCGGGCATTTGGCGGTGTCGGAATACGGTACGGCTTTGGCGCCGGTATATTTGGGACAGGAAAGGGGATATTCCTTCCATGTTTATGCTGATGAAACCCGTCCCCTCCTGCAAGGGGCCCGTTTGACTGCTTTTGAACTGCAAAGGGCTGGTGTCGACGTCACATTGATCTGTGATAACATGGCTTCGTGTGTCATGCAGCAGGGGAAAGTGCAGGCTGTATTGGTGGGTTGCGACCGGGTTGCCGCGAATGGGGATACGGCGAATAAAATCGGTACTTCCGGCGTAGCGGTGCTGGCGAAATATTACGGTATACCCTTTTATGTGCTGGGCCCTACTTCCACCGTCGACTTCCGATGTCCCGATGGAAATCATATTCCTATCGAGGAAAGAGATCCCGGCGAAGTGGCCGAAAAATGGTATCTTCAGCGGATGGCCCCTGAGGGTGTGGATATTTTTAATCCGGCATTTGACGTCACCGCTCATGAACTCATCTCGGCTATCATTACCGAAAAAGGGATTGCTTACCCTCCTTTCGGGGAGAGTTTAACCCGCTTGGCTTCAACTTAAACTTTCAGGAAATTAATTTCTTAACGATTTAAAGCCAGTTCTTTGCAGATGGTGTCGGTGGCTCCCAGTTGGCTGTCGACATACCTTAGTGCCTTTGCTCCGGCAGCCTCGGCAATGGCAGGATTTCCAAGCAGGCTATCCAGCAGTTGCCGGGCTTCCGTCATATCGTGTATGCAAAATCCGCCCCCCTCCCGGATCAGGTTGACCGCTTCATTGAATTTCCGGTGATTGGGACCGAAGATCACCGGAATCCCATAGACGGCTGCTTCCAGGGTGTTGTGGATGCCTACGCCGAATCCTCCTCCGATGTACGCTATTTTCCCGTATCGGTAGACCGAAGATAAAAGTCCGATGCAGTCGATCAGCAACACGTCGTAATCCGAAAAGTCGGTGTTCTCCTGGCTATAACGGACAATTTTTTTCTTGCATTTACCCAAAATGGCTTTGATATGGTTTTCCCCTATTTCGTGGGGTGCTATGATCCATTTGTAATCGCCCGTATAGTGATCGATATAGTCCATTAAAATATCTTCGTCGGGAGGCCAGGTGCTGCCGCAAACCACTGCGGGCCGGCCGTTGCAGAATTGTTCGGCTTTTTCAATGATTTTGGCCGCTGCAGCGATTTGCTTCACCCGGTCGAAACGGGTGTCGCCGCTGAGTTGAATATTTCGGATTCCAATGCCTTTCAATAAATCTACGGAAGCCTGATCCTGCACGTAGAGGCAACTGAAAAAGCTCAGCATCTTGCGGTGTAAGCTTCCCCAGCTTTTGAAAAATGGCTGTCCGGGCCTGAAAATGGCTGAAATCAGAACCACCGGAATATGCTGTCGGTTTAATTCGTGAAGATAATGGTACCAAAATTCGTATTTGATAAAGACTGCCGCATCGGGCTTGAAGGTGCCGATCAACCTGCGGGCATGCTCACGGGTATCGGCCGGAAGATAGAGGATGTAGTCCGCTCCCGGATAATGCTTGCGGATTTCATATCCCGAAGGAGAGAAAAAGGTGAGCAGAATTCGGGTATCGGGTTCCAATTGTTTGATTTTTTCGATCACCGGCCGGCCTTGTTCGAACTCCCCCAGGGAAGCCGCATGAACCCATACCAGGCGTTGTGAATTCCGTTGTATGGAAGGGAGCGTTTTCAGACTGTTTTTCCGTCCTTTTTTCAGTAATTTCGCTTTTTCATGAAAAGGAGCTGCCAGACAAATGAGCAAACTGTATAAGCGAATGCCGATATTGTATAAAAAGATCATGTTCCTGAAGATTAAATTTTAATTAGCCGCAACGCAAAAAATCATAAGTCATTCCAAACGGATTTCGATCCGGAGCACAAAATTAAAAAAATCTCTCATCAATAAACGATAAACTTTAAACTATAAACGCTTTTCTTTTATTCCCGGAATTTATATCTTTGCACCGTAATTGTGGAAAGATTTGGCTGATTGCAACCACAGAAAAAAATTGCTAAAATGCATAGACTTCTGAATTCAACCATCCATTGCCTTTCCCGTATATTAATTTCCGATTTCAGCTATCTGCCTTATGCAAGTTAAACAGGATAATCAGCTATCTGGAATCATAATCAAAATTAAATTATGGGATATTTATTTACATCTGAATCAGTGTCCGAGGGGCATCCGGACAAAGTGGCCGACCAGATTTCCGATGCGGTTCTGGACCGTATCCTGGCTTTTGACCCGGAGGCTAAAGTGGCCTGTGAAACGCTGGTAACTACCGGACAGACCGTGATCGCCGGTGAAATTAAAACTAAAACTTATGTCGATGTACAGCAGGTGGCCCGGGAGGTGATCAACGAGATCGGGTATACCAAGAGCGAGTACATGTTCGACGGCAATAGCTGCGGCGTTTTTTCCGCCATCCATGAGCAGTCGCCGGATATCAACCGTGGAGTGGTTCGCGAAGATCCGATGGAACAAGGGGCCGGTGATCAGGGGATGATGTTCGGTTATGCCTGTAATGAAACCGACAATTATATGCCGTTGTCGTTGGAATTGGCTCACCTGTTATTGAAGGAACTCTCCAAGATCCGCAAGGAAGGACAACTCATGCAGTACTTGCGGCCGGATTCCAAATCTCAGGTAACGATCGAATATGGGGATGACGGGAAGCCTGCCCGCATACATACCATTGTTATCTCTACTCAGCATGATGATTTTATCAAGCCTGCCAATGAGAGTGCCGAAGCTCAGTTGAAAGCCGACCAGGCGATGGTGGACTGGATCAAGAAGGATATCGTCGATATTCTGTTGCCGCGGGTGAAAGCGCAATTGCCGCGTAGGGTACAGAATCTTTTCGATAAGGAATTGATTATGTTTGTCAATACAACCGGTAAGTTTGTGATCGGAGGACCGCATGGAGACACAGGATTGACGAGTAGGAAGATTATTGTGGATACTTATGGCGGTAAAGGTGCCCACGGCGGTGGCGCTTTTTCCGGGAAGGATCTTTCGAAAGTCGATCGTTCGGCGGCTTATGCTGCCCGGCATATTGCAAAGAATATGGTGGCTGCCGGCATTGCCGACGAGATTCTGATTCAGATTTCTTATGCCATCGGGATTGCGCGTCCTGTAGGGGTTTATGTAAATACTTTCGGGACATCCAAAGTGGATCTTTCCGATGTTGAGATAGCCGGGAAAGTGAATGAAATATTCGATCTTCGCCCCCGGGCCATCGAAGAAAGGCTGAAGCTTTGTAATCCGATCTATCAGGAAACGGCCAGCTATGGCCATATGGGACGTCAGCCGGAAACCGTGAAAAAAGTATTTTCTTCCAACTATTGGCCTACCGTCGAAAGGGAAGTGGAACTTTTTACCTGGGAAAAACTGGATTATGTAGACCCGATAAAGAAGGTGTTCAAAGAGTTCAAAAAAGCTCAGCAATAACGGTATCGCCGGGCTGCAGTTTATGGCTCGGCCTGCCAGGCTTTTTATAAAGAGGACTTTAAATAAGGAAAACGAGTTTCTTTTGGGAAACTCGTTTTCCTTATTTATTAAAAATCGGGTGACGATGAGTTTTAGTTTCTTCGGTTCAGGTAAATCATCACATAGTAGAGCAATGTTGCGAGCGAGGATAGGGCTGCGATAATATAAGTGTATGCCGCCCATTTCAAGGCATCGAAAGCGTAAGCCTGCGTTTGGTAGTCGGTGATGCCCGAGTTGCGGAGCCAGGCGAGTGCCCGGTGGCTGGCGTCGATCTCAACCGGCAGAGTGATTAAACTGAATAAGGTCATAATGGCGAACAGCCCTATGCCCACGAGCAGCAGACCGGGAAAAACATTGACCAACAGAATCCCCGCCAACAAAATCCATTGCACCCAGTGCGAGGCAAATTCTACTGCAGGCACTAAGGTGGAGCGTAGGCGGAGCATGCTGTATCCCTTGGCATGCTGCAAGGCATGGCCTGTTTCATGAGCCGCAACTGCGGCAGCGGCGATGCTGTTGCCGTAATAGACGTCTTTACTTAAATTTATGGTTTTGTTGACCGGGTTATAATGATCGGTGAGTTGCCCTTCCACCGTACCGATTTTTATGCCCGAGATCCCATTGTCGCGAAGCATTTTTTCGACGACGTCCCGGCCTGTCATGCCGTTAGCGGTCGGTATTTTGGAATATTTCTGAAAACGGCTTTTTAACTGGTTGCTGATCAGCCAGCTGATGAGTGTGAATCCGATGAAAATCACCCAGATCCACAGACTACCTCCTAACATTGTTGTATGTTCCATTTTTTATCTTCGATTTGATTTTGTTCATTGATGATACAAAAAATATACCATTTCATGGAAAATACGTTTTCGGGCATGTGTTTGTCAGTTGTTTTTGGACTATTTAACAGGTAGATGGATTTCTTTAGGTATACCAAAAAAAGACCGTTACGCATTTGTAACGGCCTTTTTCATTATCATGGAAAAGAGAATTGTTTATTCGTCGTCGTCGGTTTCTTGATAGGCTTTCAGTAATTCCTCCTGTATTTCCGAAGGCACTTTTTCATATCCGGCAAAGTTCATGGTGAAAGTGGCACGTCCTCCTGTGATGGAACTCAGAGCCGTTGAATAGCGCTGCATCTCTTTCAAAGGAACTTTTGCTTTGATTTTCTGGAAACCGCTGTCCGCATCCATGCCCATGATCAGGGCTCGCCGGGTTTGCAGATCGCCCATCACATCGCCCATGTCTTCGTCCGGAACCAACACTTCCACGTCATAGATGGGTTCCAGGATTTTCGGATTGGCTTTTTTGAATGCTTCGCTGAAGGCATGTCGCCCTGCCAGACGGAAGGAGATTTCATTTGAATCTACCGGGTGCATTTTTCCGTCGTAGATACATACCCGGATGTCGCGGGCATAGGACCCTGTCAGAGGACCTTCCTCCATTTTTTCCATGATGCCTTTCAGGATCGCCGGCATAAAACGGGCTTCGATCACGCCGCCGACAATACAATTGTAGAATACCAACTTTCCTCCCCAGGGTAGTTCATATTCTTCTTTTCCTTTGACGGACATTTTACTGTCGACTCCTCCGATTTTGTAACTGCTGGGATCCGGCATCCCTTCTTCATAAGGTTCGATCACCATATGCACTTCCCCGAATTGGCCGGCGCCTCCCGATTGCTTTTTATGCCGGTAGTCCGCTTGGGCATATTTGGTGATGGTTTCCCGATTCGGAATCTTGGGCGCGTAAAATTCGATGGCTATTTTGTCGTTGTGTTCGATCCTCCACTTCATCGTACTCAAATGAAATTCTCCCTGTCCGGCGAGGATCATTTGCTAGAGCTCTTTAGAATATTCCACCAGCAAGGAAGGATCTTCTTCGTGCATGCGATAAAGTACTTCCGCCATTTTTTCTTCGTCTGCCTTGTTGGCTGCCCTTACTGCCGTGCGGAAACGGGAGTTGGGATATTGAATACCCGGGAAA
>CAJKZL010000112.1 GCA_905204385.1 uncultured Odoribacter sp.
CAATACGTATTGGAGATTCCTGAAGATGAAAGTAAGTATAATTAAAACAAACTGATATGAAATTTTGGATAGGATTGTTATTGTTGGCAATCACTATGAGTGCCTGCCAACAGGATATAGATCTTTACGAAGGAAGCTCATCGCTTTACTTCGATGAAAATTCTGCCGGAATGTACGAGGTGCATTGGGGAGTACTGAACAGCGACATAAAAAAGGTGAATGTACGCTTAAGGGTAAACCTGATGGGTCAGGTGACGGATTATCCCCGGAAATTCAGCATAAAGGTTGTTTCCAATGAAACCGATTCGCTGCATAGCGTAGCGGGAGTGGACTATACTCCTTTTCCATTGGAATATGAACTGCCGGCCATGGAGGAACACTTGTATATCGATATCGAAGTGCTGCGTACGGATACATTGAAAAAGCAGGCCAGACGCTTTTCGGTGGAATTGGTCCCGAATGACGAACTGGGAAATGATTTTCGGGAATACGATGAATCGTCGGACGGGACCTTGGTGGCATTGAATGACTACTGTATCATTTATATGGATGAAGAATTTCCCAGGCCTTGGTGGTGGCAAGGGGATCGGGAGGATATTTTTGGGGAATGGTCGGCCAAGAAAGGAGAGGTGATTTGTGATATCGGGAAAATCGACCGCGTAAAATTCCAGGGAGAGATAGATGGGATTGGAGACCATATTTCGGAGGAGTTTTTAAGGTTTGTAGGCCGTAAGGTGCAGATGTGGTTAGATGAAAAGGAGGAGGAGGGCGACCCGGTAATGGACGAAGACGGGGAACCGATGATAATGGGAGAAGATTCTTGGGATTATTAAAATGAAAATGAAATTTTGCAGGAAAGCTGCATCGGAAAAATACCGTTTCATCAAAAAAAATAAAATACAGACCTATGAAAAGATGGATATTAATGATATGGGGAGTTTTGCTTTTTGCTTCCTGTTACGATGATAAAGGAAATTATGATTATGTGGATATAGGCGATTTGACCATTACGGGTATTGAATCGGACCGCTGGTATGAATTGTTTGCCTTTTCGGATACTTTGCATATTCCGGTGGAGATCCTGTCCACCCGTTATGTAAATGGGGAAATGCCCTATAAGTATGAGTGGAAATTGGAAGGAGCCAATGATAAAACCCATTCGGGGGATACGGTGCTGGACTATACTATCTCTAGGGAAAAAGATTTACACATCGTGCCCATGATGAATGCCGGTGACTATTTCGGTTTTTTTATGGTGACGGATACCATATTAGGATTACGTGAGAAGGTTGACTTTTTTGTGCGTTTGAGGACGTCCACGAGTGAGGGTTGGATGATATTGTGTGAGCAGGATGGAAAAGCCCGTTTGGACTGGATTTCAAACATCAGTGCAACAGAGGATCGTATCTACCGGGATCTTTGGGGAGATTTGGATGTGGAACTGGGAAAACCTTTTGGATTGAGTTTTGCACACTATCCCAGCGGTACAAATCGATATGTGTATGTTGAGAATGGGGTATTCAATCTGGATAAAGAGGATGCTCATGTAGGAGAGGATAATAATATCCGTTGGCGGTTTGGAGATCAGCCTGATCGTTTGCAGGGAGCTGCAAACCAAATTGTATGGAGGAATAATTCCAGAGACTTGTTGATTAGTCGTGATAAAGATTTGTATATCAAAGGAACAAATTCAAGCGCTATTTATGGTTTTCCCATTAACAAAACTGTGGGAGGAGGACGTTATGATGTTGCTCCTTTTATAGGTTATGCTTATGGAAAAAATGATTATGGAAATCCATCGCCGATTTTCGGTGCCTCTATAGCCCTTTACGATGAAACCAACCGGCGTTTCCTGGAATTACCTGATGTAGGGACGGACATACCCCGCACAATGACTTTCATTGCAGGAGGGGAACAAAATTTTAACGCCCAAACGGGACGTGATATGCTGTTTATGGATTGGACTACCGATGCACATGTTTTTGCTGTACTCCAAGGGCCAGGTACAGACGACATGTATGTTTACGGTATAAAGATGCAAAAAGAAGGAAATACGCAGACACATTATTCTTTGCTCAAACGTCCGAATAATGATAAAATCACTCATTTCGCCATACATTCCATGCATAAATATCTGTTCTATTCTACGGATAAAGGTGAAATTTTCCGGTATGACCTTTCGCATCCCAATGATGAAGCTCAGAAAGTATTGTCTTTCCCCGGAGAAACCATCACTGCTTTGAAAGTAAATAAATTTGTTTTTCCTGGAAAGGTAAATAAATATGCTTCCTGGGAATTGGAACGCGAAAATCGCCTGGTGATAGGAAGTTATATCACAGCTGAAGCGGAACAAGGAAATGACAGGGATTGTGGTATCATGCGTACATATAACGTGCCGGATTTAAGGCAACCGATGGAGGATAAGCAGGTGAAATTCCATGATAAATTAGGCAAAATTGTAGATATCGTATATCGAGAACGTGATAGTAAATAATTTAATTTTTAAACATGAAAAATCTGATTAATGTATTGCTCCTTAGCGGAACAATAGTTTGTGGATGTGCAAAGTCACAGGAATATGTGATTAACGGAAAGATAGCGGGAGATGCTACGCTGTATCTCACTGCTGTTAACGAAGCCGGTAAAATCGATACCCTTCAGCAGCTTGAGGCGGTGCAGGGACAATTCCGGTTTGAAGGTAAAATCGAGAAACCGAGGATCTTTTTTCTCAGAGTGGCAGGTGGAGAAGGACGTATCCCATTGTTTATGGAGGATACTGTTTTTACGATAGATATCCGGAAAAACAATGTAGCCGATGTTCGTAATTTTACGGTTCAGGGAGGCGAGTTACAACGCCGGAAGAATGCACTGGACCAGGAAGAAATAAAAATTTACCGGGATCGGGATACTGTTTTGGCCCGCTATTATGCTGCTGCAAATGCAGGCGATATTTGGGGGAAAATGCACGAGAGAGCCGGATTGCAGGTTATGGATGCGATGTATGATAAAACAGAGGATAAATTTATTGCGGATAATCACGATAATTTATTGGGGCTTTACCTGGTTTATTATCGTTATAGGCACCTGGATTTCGAACGGTTAAAACCGAAATTCGATATGCTGAGCGAAGAGATGAAAGATACTCCGGAAGGCCGGGTTGTTGCCATCCGTTATAAGAAATTGAGTGAAGTGAAGGTGGGTGCAAAAGCCCCTAATTTCAAGTTGCCTACCCTTAAGGGAGATACGGTTCATTTGTACGGTAAGAGCGCATTGATAAAAGTTGTGGATTTCTGGGCCTCCTGGTGTGGACCTTGCCGCAAGGAAAATCCTCATTTGGTGGAACTATATAAGAAATATAAGGACAAAGATTTGCTGATGATCAGTGTTTCTATGGATACGGATGAAAAGTCCTGGAAAAATGCGGTGAAAGCAGACGGAATGGAATGGATTCAGGCTTGCGATCTGAAGGGGATGATGGGCGAAGCGGCCCGTGCTTACCGGATCGACGGAATCCCACATATTTTTATTCTGGACGGGAATAATAATATTATCGCAGAAGGATTGCATGGAAAAGAAATCGATGCAGTGCTCGAAAAATATTTGAAATAGCGGTATTATTGCTTTTTCCGATTCCTTTTAAATGCCGATGCCGGTAAGATTCCAGTCTTCCGGTTTCGGCATTTTTGATATCCGATTGTTTTTGTGTTGCTGTTTTCAGCGTCGATGAGGAATGAAAATGATAGATTTGAAATCTCTTCTTCTTTATTTTTATTATTTTTGGTACCAAAATAGAACATATGAAAGAAGGTTTAGTCAGTGATATATTAGGGTTTCTGCGGGAATTGAAAGAAAATAACGAGCGGGAGTGGTTTCAGGAGAATAAATCCCGCTATCAGCAATTGAAAGGAGGGTTCGAGGGGCTGGTGGATGAAATGATCGCTAAAATAGCCCTATGGGATGATGAAGTGGCCAACTTGAAAGCAAAGGATTGTATCTACCGGATTTACCGGGATGTGCGTTTTTCCCCGGACAAGAGTCCTTATAAGACCTATTTCGGAGCTTATATCTGTGGTTTCCGGGGGAAGAACAGCGGGCGTTGCGGGTATTATTTGCATTTGGAACCGGACGGCTGCCTGTTGGGAGGAGGATGTTATTGTCCCGAACCGGCTTTGTTGAAGCGTTTAAGGCAGGATATTTACGAGAATATCGAAGAATTTACTTCGATCATCCGGGATCCGGAATTTGTTGCTGAGTTTCCGTCGGTCGGGGCGGAAGGTAAATTAAAAAAAGTTCCGGCACCTTTCCCGGCAGATTTTTCGGAAGCCGATCTGCTGAAAAACAAAAATTACGATGTAGTGTCTATGAAACCGGATAACTGGTTTGAAGCCGGAGATCTTCCGGATCGGGCAGATGCCGTGTTCCGGAAAATGTATAAGTTTAATCGGTTTCTGAATTATACGATCGATAGTTGAAAGGTTCTGATTTACTAAAGTGTTCAACTGCAGGAGTGTATAGTCGCAGAATTATAGGGTGAAAAGAAAAAGATTAAAAATCCCGGCATTTAAATTTATGCAGGAAATTATATGGTGAATATTTTCAAACTATAAATTCCTGTGTAAATTTAGGTGTTGAAATTTTCAATATATAATTTTCAATAGGAATTTTATATCTGAAAAATTTGGGCTTTAGTTTTCTATAAAAAATAGTGTTATCAAAAATTTCAGCTGTTTATTTCTATAGGAAATTGTGTTTTGAATTTTTTCTGCTCTTAAATTTCTACTATAAATACTCTTCTATTGAAAATATTTGTATCTTATCGGCATATGATTTTTTAAATTGTCATTTTATGATAGAAACAGCTAACTTAAGAAAGCTCAGGCATCTGGAGTTCTGTCAAACCATTGAGGTGATTTGCAATATGCTGAATGAGAGGGAAATACCAGAAGGAGAGGTAAAGGAGTTGGTACAGCGGTTGATGCAAGAATTGCAGATTTTCAGAAACCACCTTTCTTACCGCAAGACAGGAAAACTAACATCCGAGTTGAAAGCCATCCGAAAACGTCGTATTGCTGCATATCGTTCACTTGCCGGGCAGGTACGGAGTTTAAAGCTATTGCCTGTGCCACGAATTGCTCAAGCTGCGGCTGAACTTTATGCCTTAATCGAGGATTGTGGTAAATATCCTTACCGAAAGCCTGAATTGCAGAAGGCGCAATTAATGTCACGGCTCGTGGAACATATGCAACAAAAATACAACACTCATGTCGGGATATTGGGATTACAGTGTACTGTCGACTGTCTGAAGGAATTAAATGAGGAGTATGAGCTCCTCTTTAACAAATGGATGGAGGCCATAGCAATACAGCGAGAACATGTACTATTGCCTCAGCGTGTAGTTATACAGACTATTTTTCAGAGGCTTTGCGAACTGGTGAATGCCGCTATCCTATGGAACGATGAAAAACAACCCTATGAGCAGATGGCCCAAGTGATCGATGAAGTGGTGAAGAAAGCCCGATGGGCGCTCAAGCATAGAATGGCGATGAGAAAAGAAGAAGATGGTGATACGGAAGTTGATTGAAACGTATGAAAAGACGGGCAAACCGGCATGAAAATCGTAGATTTTTACTTAAGTTTGCGGGCAGAATCAGATAACACGAAATATATGAAAGTATTACTACTCGGAAGCGGGGGACGCGAGCATGCGCTGGCCTGGAAAATTGCACAAAGTCCGAAAATGGAAAAGCTATATATTGCGCCGGGAAATGCCGGTACGCGCGAAGTAGGGGAAAATGTCAACATGGCGGTCAATGATTTTGAGGCCATTGCGGCTTTCATGGCGAAGCAAGGCATCGGGATGTTGGTGGTGGGTCCTGAGGATCCTCTGGTGGAAGGGATTCGCGATTATCTGGCTGCCGACGCACGTTTTCAGGATTTGATGATTGTTGGTCCCGGGAAAGCCGGCGCTATTTTGGAAGGAAGCAAGGATTATGCGAAGCAGTTTATGATGCGGCACGGCATTCCGACAGCCCGCTACATGACGGTTACTCCCGATCAACTGGAGGAAGGGATGAAGTTCCTGTCGGATTTGAAGCCTCCTTATGTACTGAAGGCCGATGGATTGGCGGCAGGAAAAGGAGTTTTGATTCTCGACGATTTGGAAGAGGCTCGGCGGGAATTAGAGGAAATGCTCGGGGGGAAATTCGGTAAAGCCAGTAAACGTGTGGTGATCGAGGAATTTTTGCATGGTATAGAGATTTCCGTATTCGCTATCACGGATGGGAAAGACTATAAGAATTAAGGGTCTGCAAAAGACAACTAACGGATAGGAGTAGGGGATACCGGTTTGATTACCGGGGGCAGGGGGGCTGTTTCTCCGGTACCCTTTGCAGACGAGGCGGTCAACCGTAAGGTGGAAGAGCGGAGCGTTCGCCCTACTGTCGAGGGATTGCGGAAAGACGGCGTGGATTATCGGGGATTTATCTTCTTCGGCCTGATGAACGACGAGGGAGAACCTTACGTGATCGAGTATAATGTGCGGATGGGTGACCCGGAAACCGAGGTGGTGATTCCCCGCTTGAAAACCGATATACTGGATCTTTTCGAGGCTGCCGCCCGGGGGACTTTGGCGGACTGCCATTTCGAACTGGACGATCGTTATTGTACGACGGTGATGCTGGTGGCAGGGGGATATCCCGGTAGTTACGAAAAAGGAAACGTGATCCACGGAATTTCAGAAGTGAACGATAGCATACTGTTCCATGCCGGGACGAAAAGAGTGGACGGTGAAGCGGTGACGAACGGAGGACGGGTGATGGCTGTCAGTTCGTTCGGGGAAAAAATGGAAGATGCTTTGCAACAGTCCTATGAAAACGTAAGTAAAATCTCTTTTAAAGAGATGTACTACCGACGGGATATCGGACAAGACCTCTTGGAAAAAGTTCAAAGTTAATGAGGACAGTTGCTATAAATTTGCCATTCCGAAGATGAATGAATTTTTAAAATCCAGACGGTTATATATGTTATTTGTATTGCCATTCTTAGTAATGGCAATCACTTTTTTTAGCACCCGGTTTTTAGGCCAGCCCATGCAGACGGTTCAGGTAAAAGGAATTATCGATATTGCTTTTATCAATAGCCTGAGTAAATTTTGGTTGGGGCTAATCGGTTTCGGGGTAGTGCTGGGCGTTGCTTATATGATTTTCGGGATTAATGAGAGATTTAAGCTGCTGCATCAAACCGCGACCTTGCCTTCCTTGATCTATGTGTTACTGACGTCGGGGATCATGGTGAATTTGGGGTTTGATTATCTGCTGGTGTCTGTTTTCAATGTAGACCTGGCTGTTGAGAGATTGCAGACCGCTATCTGCGATACAAAGAGTAATCAGTCTTTGTTCGATTTCGGAGTGTTGATTACGCTGGCGGTAGCCATATATCCTAAGTTTGTCTTACTGATAGCCTGGGCTTTGTGTGTGCTGTTTTTTTCAGGGCGTTCTACCTTAAAAGATATTATGGCTTTGTTGACGGGACTGATAACGCCCGTATTGTTTTTGGTGTTTTATTATTTTTGGACCGATCGTTTGCCCATGTTATCGACGATTTTTATACAAAATCTACTGGTTGGGGAATATATCCACCGATTGCCGGTGATTGAAATCGTCCGTTTAGGGATGCTGTTATTTTTATTGCTGGTTTCTTTGTATCAACTGACCATCAGATATTCCATCCTGATCGTCAGTCACCGAAGAGGGATTCTTGCCCTGGTGTCGCTGTTGGTTTTCTTATCTGTCACCTTGTTTATTATTCCCGGTAATTATTATGATTTTATGTATATGCTGGCTTTGCCGCTATCGTTTCTTTATGCCTTATATTTTTTGACCAACCGGATGGTGATTTTTGGAAATCTGATGTTTATGCTTTTGTTGGGGGCTTGTTTTCTCACTTATTTGATTTGAGGCAGCTTATTCTCTGGCAAACGTAAGCAATTCCCCGCATTTGTCTGTCGGAAACCGTCCTTCGTCGTATAAGATGTTGCCATTCACTATCGTCGTTTTTGCCCGATAATGGAATGTTACGCCTGTCAACGGCGACCAGCCGCACTGATAGAGAATGTTTTCCGGAGTTACGGTCCAGCTTTTCCGGTGTACCAGACAGAGATCCGCTTTATAGCCTTCGCGGATAAACCCCCGTTTTTCAATGCCGAATAATTCCGCTGGGGCATGACACATGCTGTCGACTACTTTTTCCAGGGGAATGGCTCCTTTTTCGGCCAGTTCCAGCATAAGGGTCAGGGAATGCTGTATCATGGGACCTCCGCTAGCCGCTTTGGTATACGGCCCGCTTGTTTCGGCCAGGGTATGAGGAGCATGGTGCGTGGCCACGACGTAGTTAATACCCGATCGCAC
>CAJKZL010000113.1 GCA_905204385.1 uncultured Odoribacter sp.
AAAGATGGTAGGTATTCACCAGAATAATCTCAGCCCGGAAATCCTCTTTCAGTTCTCTCATATGCACTGCTTTCACAGATCCCACCGTTCCCACCGGCATAAAGACAGGGGTATGAATCTCCCCGTGTGCTGTGGCCAAAACACCACACCGGGCTTCACTGTTCTTATCTTTCGCTAAAAGAGTATATTGCATATTATTTTCCGAGCTATGTATTTTAGTGCGCAAAGGTAATAATTTCAGGTTAAAGGTAAAAGGTTAAAAGGTAAAAAGTATTCAGACACTTTTAGTTCAGGATAATTCTGCAAACATTTGCAAAACAAAGATTTTTTTCAAACCTTTGGGACTGCAAACTAAAAAAATAAAAATTACAGAACGATATGAGAAATTTTTTCGGAATCTTTTTACTTATGTTTATCTTTTGCAGCCAGTTATCTGCACAAAAACAATTAACCCTGGAGGATTTTTTTGTCGACGGGACTTTCCGTACCAAAGGAGTTTACGGATTACGTTCCATGAATGACGGCGAACATTATACAGTTTTAGAGAACAATGGCACACGTATAGTCAAATACAGCTATAAGACGGGTCTGCCTGTCGCTACTTTACTGGATTTGAAAACACTGGAGGATTCTCCTGTCAGCCGGATCGACGATTATACCTTCAATGCAGATGAAAGCCGGATACTGATTTGTACCAATAAGAAACCGATTTACCGCCGTTCGTTCACTGCCGATTATTATCTTTTCGATATCAAAAATAAAGAAATCAAACCTATGTCGGAAGGTGGCAGCCAACGGTTGGCGACTTTTACTCCCACCGGTTTGCAAGTTGCTTTCGTGAGAGATAACAACCTGTTTATCCATGATATCCGTTTCGGTTCAGAACGTCAGATCACCAGAGACGGACAATACTATCACATCATCTACGGCGCACCGGACTGGGTTTACGAAGATGAATTCGCATTCAACCGCGCTTTTGAATGGGCCCCCGACGGATCGGCCATCGCTTACATCAAATTCGACGAATCGGCAGTACCCGAATTTCAGATGAATATGTTTCAGGGACAAAATCCCGCATTAAAGCAAAATGCACTCTATCCCTCCAATTATGTCTATAAATATCCAAAAGCCGGAGAAAAAAACTCCAAAGTTTCCGTTCATGTATACGATTTAGCCGACCGGACAACATTAGATATGAACATCGGGGAAGAAGAAGACATCTATATTCCCCGCATCCGCTGGACTAAAGATCCGAAGAAACTGGCCATCATCCGGCTAAACCGTCATCAGAATAAAATGGAAGTGCTGCTGGCAAATGCAAAAGTAGGCACCACCACACCTCTCTACCGGGAAGAAAATAAATACTATATCGATGAAAGCAACCTCGACAATCTCGTTTTCCTGGACAACGGCAACCAATTTGTCATCACAAGCGAGAAAAGTGGATTTATGCATCTCTATCTCTACGATATGAGCGGCAAAGAACGCCAAGCCATTACCAAAGGAGATTTCGACATCATCGATTTTTATGGTTTCGATCCGGTCAGAAAACTGTACTATTATTCTTCATACGAAGAATCTCCCCTCGAAAAATATGTATACAGCATAAACGAAAAAGGACAAAAAAAGAAACTTACTCCCGTCAAAGGATGGAATGAAGCCGACTTCAGCGCCACTTACAACTATTATATAAATGTGGTTTCCAACAGCGAACTGCCACCCGTCACCACCCTGTATAATGCCAAAGGGAAACCGGTAAGAGTGCTGGCGGATAACAAACAGGTAACTGAAAAATTGAAAGATTATCGGGTCGCTAAACGCGAATTTATCCAGATACCTGCAGCAGATGGAAAAACAATGCTGAATGCATGGATCATGAAACCCGTCGATATGCAGGAAGGTAAAAATTATCCGTTGTTGATCACCCAGTATAGCGGTCCGAATTCCCAGCAAGTAAAAAACAACTGGAGTTTGAATTGGCTCGACTACCTGGCACAGGAAGGATTTATCGTTGCCTGCGTCGATCCGCGGGGAACTGCCGCACGGGGGGAAGAATTTCGTAAATGCACCTACATGCAACTGGGGAAACTCGAAAGCGACGATATGATTGCCGCAGCCAAATGGCTGGCACAACAGCCCCAAGTGGATGCCCGGAATATCGGAATCTGGGGATGGAGCTTCGGAGGATTTATGTCCTCCATATGTATCACCAAAGGCAGCGATATCTTTTCGACGGCCATCGCTATAGCCCCTGTCACCAACTGGCGTTATTACGACTCTATATACACCGAACGCTACATGCGCACGCCTCAGGAAAATGAAAAAGGCTACGATGAAAACTCCCCCATGCATTTTGCCGGAAAGCTAAAAGGCAATCTGTTGCTTTGCCATGGAACTGCCGACGATAATGTGCATGTTCAGAATACTTACGAATTTTCCGAACGGTTGGTACAGGCGAACAAGCAATTCGACATGGCGATTTATACCAACCGCTATCACAGCATTTACGGAGGAAATACAACCTTACAGTTGTATAACCGTTTTGTAAAATATTTAAAGGAACATATGCAAAAATAAACCGGTCGAAAAACAACCTAAAATCAAAAATATGAGTACAATCAAAGACTTACAACCGAATGCCGTCTGGCAAAATTTCTACAAACTGACACAAGTACCGAGACCTTCGAACCATGAGGAAAAAGCCCGGGAATTTATGCTCGGCTGGGCAAAAGAAAATAACATCGAGGCCCATATGGATGAAGCCGGCAACATCATCATGCGGAAACCGGCAACCCCGGGCATGGAAAACCGCAAAGGAATCATTTTACAGGGCCACCTGGACATGGTTCCTCAAAAAAACGAAGATACGTCGCATAACTTCGAGACCGATCCTATTCAAGCTTATGTGGACGGAGAATGGGTACGCGCTAAAGGAACGACACTGGGAGCCGACAACGGCATGGGCGTTTCCGCCGCCATGGCCATCCTTACGGCTACCGATATACCCCATGGTCCGATCGAAGTGCTGGTCACGGCAACCGAAGAAACGGGAATGGATGGAGCCAACGGCCTCAAGCCCGGATTGCTTCAGGGAGATATTTTATTAAACCTGGATTCTGAAACCGAAGGAGAGCTTTATGTAGGTTGCGCCGGAGGCATCGATTCGACCATCGAATTTCATTATACCGAAGAAGCAGTGCCCGCAGGCGTGAAAGCCTTCCGCTTGGCAGTCAAAGGATTGAAAGGCGGCCACTCCGGAATGGACATCAATCTGGGACGGGGAAACTCCAATAAATTATTGTTCCGCTTCCTGAAAACATACGCCAAAGACCTGGGATTACGCCTGGCCAGTGTCAGCGGGGGTACGCTCAGAAACGCCATTCCGCGGGAATCTTTTGCCGTATGCGTTCTACCGGCCGAAAATGCCGATTCCTTGCAAACTGCTGTAAAAGAAGCTGAAGCAATCTATAAAGCCGAACTCAGCGCTAAAGAACCGAACTTGCAGGTAGTGGCCGAAGCTACCGAATTACCTGCATCGCTGATCGACACCTGCACACAATTCAGGCTTACGAATTCAATATTGGCATGTCCCAACGGTGCAGTCCGGATGATCGACTCTATGCCCGATACGGTTGAAACATCCAACAACCTGGCTATCGTCCAGTCCCGGGAAGGAAAATTTGTGATCAACACTTTATTGCGTTCTTCGGTCGAAACAGCCTAAGAAGCCCTCGCCCAGACGATTCAGGCAGTATTCGAACTGGCTTCCGCAGATGAAATTATCTTCGACGGCGCTTATCCGGGCTGGAAACCGAATCCCGACTCGGCCATCCTCCAGGAAATGCAGGAAATTTACGAACAAATGTACGGCAAAAAACCGGCTATCATGGCCATTCATGCCGGACTGGAATGCGGTATCCTCGGATCGAAATATCCCAATTGGGATATGATTTCTTTCGGACCGACCATCTGCTCACCCCACTCACCGGACGAACGGGTGAACATCGCATCGGTTGAAAAATTCTGGGAATTTCTGAAAGCCACGCTTAAAAACGTCCCCGCAAAATAAAAACAAAATAAATTTTGGACTTTGTCCAAAATTTCGATGAACGATGAGTGACCGAAGGTCACTAAGTAAGGATGAACGATGGGAGGCTTCGAGGGTAAATCCCCAGATTCCGGCTTGTTCGAGCAATCGTTGAATAACCTCCTAAAGGCCACTTATCGTTCATCGTTCATCATTCATCGTTCCTTTAAATTTGGAAATGGATTTCCAAATTTATCTTATTTTTTCGTCTTATTTAACCTCTCTTATCGCTATATTCCTGAAAATTTTGTATCTTTGTAGACAAATTGCAACATAGAGATATAATGCTTTTAAATAAATTGACTTTACCGGAATTGCTTTCTCACAGCTGTTCCAAATTTAAAAACCATCTGTCTTTGAATTTCGTTCAAAGCGGAAAGCGAACTTACCAAGACTTCTATCATGAAGTAGTATCGATCTCTAATTATCTGATCAGTAACGGAATTAAAAAAGGAGATAAAATAGCCATCTTGAGTGCCAATATGCCCAATTGGGGGATTACTCAATTTGCCATAGCACAGGTCGGGGCGATTGCCGTTCCGGTTTTACCGGGTTTCAGCACTCCGGAGATCAAAAACATTCTGGAACATTCCGAATCGAAAATCATTTTTGTATCCAAGCTGCTTTATAAACTTGTCGCCGGGATCCAAACGGATTTTCTGGAACAAAAAATCCTGATGAACACTTTTGCCCGCATACCGGAAAACTATCCTGCAGAAGAAATCGACAAACTGGCAAACAATATAGACCTGAACAACCGGCAAGCATTGCCCGATATAGAGGTTGAAGAAAGCGACACGGCGTCTATTATCTATACGTCGGGAACAACCGGCTTTTCCAAAGGAGTGGAATTAACGCACCGGAATTTGGTCTGGGATGCACACCAATGCTCTACTATACAGCCTGTGAGCACCAATGACCGTTTTCTGAGTATATTGCCTCTGGCACATACTTACGAAAATACTTTAGGATTTCTGCTTCCCGTGATGTTCGGCGCTCAAATCTATTACCTGGACCGGGTGCCGACTCCCAAATTACTGGTTCCGGCCATGCAGAAAATACGGCCTACCGTGATGCTGTCCGTGCCTCTGATTATCGAAAAGATCTACAAAACACAGGTCTTGCCGAAATTTACCGGCTCGGCCGTTATGAAATCCCTGTATCGCTTTGCTCCGACACGCAAATTGCTCAATCGTCTGGCTGGCAAAAAGTTAATGCAGACCTTCGGAGGCGAGATTGTTTTCTTCGGTATCGGTGGCTCTAAAATAGATCCCGTCGTGGAACAATTCCTCCGGGAAGCTAAATTTCCCTATGCAATAGGATATGGACTTACAGAAACCTCTCCCATGTCTGCCGGATCTGCTCCGCATGCCACTTTTCTGCAAGGCGTAGGACCCGTTATGGAAGGGGTGGAAATCAAAATCAACGAACCGGACAAAACGGGACAAGGCGAAATCTGGATCAAAGGTCCCAACGTCATGAAAGGATATTATAAAAAACCCGAACTTACTCAGGAAGTCTTTACCGAAGACGGCTGGTTCAAAACAGGTGATCTCGGCTCCTTCGACAAAAAAGGACGACTCTCCATTCGGGGACGGATAAAAACCATGATACTGGGAGCTTCGGGCGAAAATATCTATCCCGAAGAAATAGAATCCATCATCAACAATTTCCGATTTGTGAACGAATCCCTGGTGGTCGAATCCAAAGGTAAACTGGTGGCTATGGTCCACTTCAATATGGAAGAACTCGAAAAACAATACCAAAAATTAAAATCACAAGCCGGCAACTACAAAACCGCAGTCAACGACTATATTGAAGAACAGAAAAAAGAATTGTTCGAATACGTCAACTCCCGGGTAAACAATTTCTCCAAATTGCAACTGGTGATGGTGCAACACGAGCCTTTCGAAAAGACTCCCACACATAAAATAAAGAGGTTCCTCTATAACAATATTACGATAAAAAGCTAAGCGCAATGCTTAGCTTTTTTTCTTTTTTTCAGTAAATTTGGGAGGTCATTACTAATCTATTCATCAGGACAATTTTAAAGACATGAACTTCTCGACGAAAATCGCCTTAGGCTTATTCCTGCTATTATCGGCATCCTGCAAAGAGCATTTATTTTCAGACACTTCTATACAGAAAAAAGTAGAACAGGACTTTAACGAAAAACAAAAAGAATTGCCTGAGGGAAATTTATTCGGAGTATTTTCCGAACCCCTGCCAACAACAGAGAGAGAAGCCCTCATGTTCCTGTATGCTTATATGCCCATCGGTGATATTACGGATTACGATGCAGACTTTCACCGGATGAATGTTCAATATGCCCTGAAAACAAAACAGGAAATGCCTTGGGGAAAAACCATTCCGTTAAGGGAATTTATACATTTCGTGCTTCCGGTCCGGGTAAATAACGAAAATCTGGATGATTCCCGGAAAGTATTTTATGAAGAACTGAAAAACAGAGTCAAACACCTTTCGATGTATGATGCTGTTTTGGAAGTAAACCACTGGTGTCACGAAAAAGTCGTTTATACGCCTTCGGATTCCCGGACCAGTTCCCCTTTAGCCACCGTAAAAACAGCCAGTGGCCGCTGCGGCGAAGAATCGACCTTTCTGGTGGCAGCGCTTCGTGCTGTAGGGATTCCGGCCCGTCAGGTATATACTCCCCGTTGGGCTCATACGGACGACAACCATGCCTGGGTAGAAGCCTGGGTGGATGGACAATGGCATTTCCTCGGTGCTTGCGAACCTGAACCGGTATTGGATTTAGGGTGGTTCAATGCTCCTGCCAGCCGGGGAATGCTGATGCATACAAAAGTGTTTGGACGTTATGACGGACCGGAAGAAGTGATGAGCCGTACATCCGGTTATACCGAAATAAATGTTACACACAATTATGCACCGGTAACCGAAGCTACCGTCATCGTCGAGGATACTGCACACCGGACTGTCGAAGGAGCAAGGGTGGATTTCAAAATATACAATTATGCGGAATTTTACACCGTAGCTTCCAAAACAACCGACAGCCAAGGAAAAACCACCCTCTCTGCCGGAAAAGGAGATATGCTCGTATGGGCCACGGACGGCAAACAATTCGGTTATGGAAAGCTCTCTTTCAGCAGCGACACGGCCATTACCATCCTGCTCGACAAACGGGCCGGAGAGACCTCCGCGCTGGCTCTGGATATCGTTCCCCCCGTGGAAAATGTCAAGCCGGTCGATGTCTCTGCGCAACAACGGGCAGAAAACGACCTGCGCCTGAGTAGAGAAGATTCTATCCGTAACCTTTATACGTCCACCTTCGTCACGCCTGCTCAAGCCCGGCAAATTGCCGAAGAACTGAGCCTTACTCCGGAACCGCTGACTTCCTTACTCATAGCCAGCCGCGGCAACCACAAAGAGATCGTCGCTTTCCTGCAAAACACTCCTGTAGCTTCCCGTACCCAAGCTCTCGATTTATTAAAAGCAATCTCTGAAAAAGATCTCCGCGATACACCTGCTACGGTACTCTCCGATCACCTCCGCAATACGCCTTATGTCGACTCTCCACTTTTCACTTCCTCTATCCTGAACCCGAGGATTGCGAATGAAATGCTCACCCCTTACAAAGCATTTTTCCAAAAAGCTATCGATCCGGCATTAGCGGAAAAAATCCGCCGGAATCCGTCCGTATGGACACAATGGTGTTCCGAAAATATTACTGTCAAAGACGAATTGAATCCCCAAAGCATCCCGATGATGCCTGCCGGTGTCTGGAAAGCCCGCATCGCTGATCAACATTCTCGGGATATCTTCTGTGTAGCCGTCCTCAGAAGCCTGGGCGTAGCTGCCCGCATAGACGAAGTAACCGGCAAAACTCAATATGCCTCCGCCGACGGAAAATGGCAGGATATCCACTTCACGGCCACGACAAACGAGAATATACCTCAAGGTAAGTTGGTCGCTGCCTTTAACCCGGTAAAAGCCTTGAACAATCCGGTATATTATTCCCATTTCACCCTCTCCAAATTCAATGAGGGAGACTTTCAACTATTGACGTTCCCGGAAGATCCTGCCAGCAATTGGAAAAACCTGCTGGAACAACCCATGCCGCTGGATACGGGATATTATCTTATGGTCACCGTGACACGGCTGGCCAGCGGTGGGGTACTCAGCCAACTCACCTTTTTCAATATAGAAGCGGAAAAAACAACCTCCATCGGTCTTCTCATGCGTGAAAATCCCGATGAAGTGAAAGTAATCGGCAATCTGAATTCCGAAGCCTTTTTTATAGCTGAAAACAATACATCACC
>CAJKZL010000114.1 GCA_905204385.1 uncultured Odoribacter sp.
GTAATGATCGTTTTATTTTTGGGCATATCGAGCACCGGAATCATCGGAATATGGACTTCCGGATTTGGCTTCTTCGATTGGTTCGGTGCAATGGGAAAAGGAATCACCGGCATGGGTGAACTGATCATCATCACCCTATTGGCGGGAGGAATGCTGGAAATGATCCGCTATAACGGAGGAATCGAATACATCATCCGCAAACTAACCCGCAATGTGAACTCCCGACGAGCCGGCGAACCGAGCATCGCCGGACTGGTATGCCTGGCAAATCTATGTACCGCCAACAACACCATAGCCGTAATCACCATCGGTCCCATTGCCAAAAAAATTGCCGGCCGATTCGGGATCGACGGCCGTAAATCAGCCAGTATTTTGGATACTTTCTCCTGCTTCATCCAGGGCATTATCCCCTACGGGGCTCAGATGCTTATCGCAGCCGGACTGGCAGCCATTTCCCCCCTGGCTATCATTCGCTATCTATATTACCCTATGCTGATCGGACTTTGCGCCCTCTTAGCCATCCTTCTCCGGTATCCACGGAAATATTCATGAGCGGAAGCGGCCGCCCCGCGATCGCCGGCGCATCACCTGAAAGAGTCCGCCACACACGGCCACGATCGATAAAGGTAAAAGCAGATTAAGCATCTCCCAACGAAAACGTTCGGCTTTCAGCCGGGTTTTGTCCAGCAGGTACATTTCCAGACTTCGTCCCCTTAGCTGCATACATCCGCTATCGTCACACAACCAATTGATGCAGTTAAGAATGAAATCACGGTTTCCGTACAACTGACCGCTATAGTCGTCATACCCCAAAGGGACTGCCACCGCATTTTCTCCGACTCCCTTCACTTTATTCCGGACAATATCCCCGTCAGCAATAAAGATCATCCGCCCGTAGTTGCATCCGCTCTTAAAAGGCATATCTACATCGCTCATCCTACGGTATTGAAAGAGCGAACGGAAAGGCCCTTCCACGGCTACCGCCACCGGAACATGCCTACGGTTGAATTTCTCAGGCGTCATCTTTTCTTCGGTAATCGACAAACTAACAGGACAGGGAGTTTTCAGGGCCGCCGTGTAGGAAGAAGTCGACAACAAAACGGTTTTCTTCAACCCATCGCTTCCTCCCACCGTATCTATGCTATTGGCATAATCTACGCGCACAGGCTGAATCCCGGCCGTCACCGGATGTTTCACCCTGGGAAGAAGCAAAGGTGAGAAATACCAGGACCCCGGCCGATAGACCGGAGCATTTCCGTTCATGCCGGTAACCACCGGTATGAGCACACTGTTTCCGTCCAGCAACAACTCCGGATTGATCCTCACCCCGTAACGGAACAACATATCTTCGATATGCAGGGGCCGGTAAACAGCCCCAACGCTTTCCTGACGCCTCAGCAACTCATGCTCCACATCTACTTCGTCGATACACCACAACAGATTTCCTCCCTGCATGGCATATTGATCCAGTATATATTTATCCCGCTCGGTAAAATCGCGCGTAGGCTTGGCAATGATCAAAGCTTCGTAACGTCCCGGATCACTTGCCAGCGAATCACAATCCACAAAATCTACCTGATAATAATAGGTTAGCAGCTTGGCCATATCCATGACTTCCGCATAAGGAAGCTCACCGTGGCCCGTCAAAAAAGCCACGGATTTCTGTTCCTTGCGCATCAATAAACGGATAGCCTTGGTTAACTCATATTCCAGCGACTCGATCGAATGATTAATATTCTGTTCAGGACTCGATCCGGGTACATGCTGCAGTAAATTCACACTGACTTCCGTATGCTGGTCATACACGATTGCACCGGGAAATATAATCTGCTGTGATAAGGTTTCATCCGAAGTCCGGCGATTGAGATTCAGTGGCATAATTCCCCGCTCTGTCAAATATTTGACCAATGCTTTTTTCTCTTCAGGGTCCTGTATGCTTGCCGGATCTATAAGCTCATAACGGAAATTATGACCGGATATCCTGCCGAATTCTTCCAGCATGCGGGTCAGGGCATACTGAATTTTCCGGATTCCGGCAGGCAATTTACCGTCCAGAAAGATATCCACCCTGATTTCCCGGTCGCTATTCTTCACCAGGCTGCGGGTCTGATCGGACAAAGTATACCGCTTATCCTGGGTGATATCCGCCTGCCAATCCAAGCTGCCGGCCGATAAATTCAACAAAATAAAGCCGGGAACGACGTACCATGCGCGCCAGGAACTACCATGAAACCTCTTCACGGTGAGCCACAGCAACAAAACGACGACCGAAACAAAATAACAAACGTCCGGAAAGGCGATCACTCCCCTCGACATCGGCTCATAATGATAATCGATCCCCCAGAAAAGAATCTTTTCCTGAATATCGGCCAACGCCGGAATATCTCCCAGAAAATCCAGTCCCAGCGACAACATAAAGGCAAATGCCGAAGCATAAAGAAAAGCAACGATCTGATTATCCGTCAAAGAAGAGGCAAAGACACCGGCAGCGACGTAAACACCCGCTAAAAACAACAGTCCGGTGTACGAACCTATGATCCCACCGACATCGATATGCCCGGCAGGCAAGGACAGTATCCACAAACTCAACGGGTAAACGATTGTCGGGAGCAACGAAAACACCACCAGCATAAATCCCGCCAGGTATTTGGCCAGTACAATCTGCCACATGCTGACCGGACGGGTAAACAGCAATTCGAGAGTGCCGCTCCGCTGTTCCTCGGCAAACAAACGCATACATATCGCAGGCACCAGAAATAAATACAACAACGGCGCCAATGCAAAAAACGGCTGCAATTCCGCCATGCCGCTATCCGGAATATTGAAACTTCCCGGCAACACCCACAGAAACAAACCATTGGCAAGCAGAAAAAATGCCAGCACCACATAACCCGACAAGGAAGCAAAAAAACTTTTCAATTCTCTCCTGACCAGTTCTGCCATATCACTTCATTATTGAACAATCACCCTCCGACCGAATCGCACTCCGCCGTTTTTCCCATGCCACACCACCTTACGTCTCCGAAAACCTTTAGCCCCTTACCGCCCCCAAGACTAGTTTTTAAGCAATCCACTGCTTCTCAGTTTGATTCGGGTCAATACCTTTTTGGTATACAACGGGAAATCGCTTTTCATCATCCAATCGTAATATCCTTGTTGTTCATTCAGCACTTTTTCAACGGGTATTCCCTTATTTTTCCCGAAATTGAATACCTCCACCCCTTTATCGTCATAAATGATAACACCGGCAAAATCGCCATTTTTATTCTGGGTAGAAAATTTACTCAAAAATTCTATGCTGTTCTCCAGCTTATCGCCATACCGGTCCAATTGCGCCTTCAGCACCTCATAAGTCGCTATCGTATCCGCAGCCGCCGTATGGGCATCCTCCAGGCATTTGTCGCAATAAAAATGATAAGCAGCCGTCAGCGTCCGTTGTTCCATCTTATGGAAAATCGTCTGTACATCCACAAACTTCCGCTTGCTCATGTCAAAATCCACATCGGCCCTTAAAAATTCTTCCGCCAACAAAGGAATATCAAAACGATTCGAATTGTATCCTCCCAGGTCACAACCTTCGATATAGCGCGCCAGTTCTTTGGCGATATTCTTAAACGTAGGGCAGTCTTTTACATCCTCGTCATAAATACCATGTATTTTAGACGATTCCTCCGGTATATGCATTTCCGGATTCACCCGTATCGTCTTCTGTTCCTCTTTCCCATTGGGATAAATTTTCAGAACGGAAATTTCTACAATGCGGTCCCTGGCAATATTTATACCCGTTGTTTCCAAATCGAAAAAAACAATCGGGTTAGCTAAATTCAAATTCATAGTATTTTTGTTTTACATGCTTCCTATTCAAAATCCCTCCCGCTAAAAAATCGAAAAACGTCTAATCAGTCTCCGCTTTTTAGACGTTTTCAACCGGAAATGCCGCCACTATTTCCGCAACATTCCTTTTCCGGGCCTTTCCGGCCTCCCTGTTATACCATCATAGGCATCAGCAACATCAGCAAATCCTCTTCCTTGTCCTCATTCTCAAAAGGCAGGAATAAGCCGGGACGGGTAGGATCGGATAATTCCAGCACCACATTTTCCGACTCTATGTTCGACAGGATCTCCAAAACGAAGGGCGACTTGAATCCGATAGCCATACTTTCGCCTTCATACTGGCAGGTCAGCGTTTCATGACCCGACATCGAGTAATCCATATCCTGGGCAGAGATAACGATCGTTCCTTCCGAAACGTCGAACTTCACCAGATTGCTCGCCTTATTAGCCATGACAGCTACCCGGCGCAAGGAGTTATAAAGTTCCTTTTTCTCGATAATGATCTTTTTCGGATTATTCTGCGGGATCACAGAATTATAGTTCGGGAAACGGCATTCAACAAAGGTAGAATTCTTTTTATAATCGCCGAATACGAAACAGGCCATCTTATCGTTGAAAGTAACCCGCAATTCGGAATCATCCTTGGGCAGGATATTCTTCAGCATCAAGGCAGGTTTCTTGGGCAGTATCAAAGAGAATTGCCCGTTCTCGCTCCGCGCATCAAAACGTTTATACCGCACCAGCTTATGAGCATCCGAAGCGACAAAAGCAAAATGATCTTCATTCATTTCTATCAGGATGCAATTCATCACCGGCCGCAAATCATCATTGGCGGTTGCGAATATAGTCTTGACAATCCCTTCGAGCATCATCCCGCACTTAGTGGTCAGGTCGGTACTGTTTTCGTTCAACCCCGCCTGCACCGGATAATCCTCGGCACTCTCTCCGGGAACCGAAAACTCCCCTTTTTCAGAAACGATCCTCACCTCATTCGTAGAAGTATTGATATCGAAAGTCAACGGCTGCTCGGGAAACTCTTTCAGAATATCCAGCAACAACCTGGCAGTAATAGTTATTTTCCCTTCTTCCTCCAAACTCTCCAACTCGATTCTGGCCTCCATGGTAGTCTCCTTGTCCGAGGCGGTAGCATAGAGTACACCTTCGGCAGCAACCAACAATATATTATCCAGAATAGGTTGTACGGGTTTTCCACCGATCACCTTACTCACCGCCTGTAAACGGGTCAACATGGTATTGCTTGATACGACAAACTTCATAGGTTCAATATTTTATGTTTTTTATATTAGCAAAATATACAAACGCCTAAATTAGCGATTTTTCCCTTCACCGAAAACAATTCGGCAAAAAAACTTTTCCTTCCCGCTCCCACCTTCCCGAACCGATCTTTTTATCCCCCTTCCCTTGCTCATACATGAAGGAGGAGAATACGCGCTATTCTCCTCCCCGAAAAACGTTAAACTAAAGCAAACCGTTTCCTTTCCGGCATAGGGCTACCCTGCAAATCCCCCAGCCTCCGGCCGGTCTATTCCCCCATGATTTCTTCCACTTCCCCGACCGTAATCGGAGTCCGCTTGTCTCCCAAAAAGCGCGATCCTCCGGGAATTATCAGGATATCGTCTTCCAACCGGATTCCCCCGAAATCTTTAAAAGCTTCTATGCGGTCATAATTCAGGAAATCCTTGTGCATTCCCTGTTCCTTCCATTGATCGATCAGGGCGGGAATAAAATAGCATCCCGGCTCATCCGTAATGACAAACCCTTCCTGCAAACGGCGTCCCATACGCAGGGAAGAAGTCCCGAACTGATTCACCGGGCGGGTTTCGTCGTCATACCCCACATAAATCTGCCCCAGATCCTCCATATCATGCACATCGAGCCCCATCATATGTCCCAGTCCATGAGGCATAAACAAGGCATGTGCCCCGGCAGCTACCGCATCTTCGACGCTTCCCTTCATAAGTCCCAGTTCTTTCAGTCCCTGGGCCAGCACTTTACACACTTCGAGATGTACATGCAGATAAGTTACCCCCGGCCTGGCAATTTCAATCGCCCTGTTATTACAGTTCAGGACAATATTATATATGTCTTTCTGACGCTCGTTGAACTTACCACCCACCGGAATAGTACGCGTAAAGTCCGAACAATAGTGGGACACTTCCTCGGCGCCCGCATCGGTCAGCATCATCTTGCCTTCCTTCAGGATCAGGCTGTGATCGTGATTATGAAGCGTTTCCCCGTGTTGCGACAGGATAACGGGAAAAGACACCATACTGCCGTACGAAGCGGCAATGCCTTCCAATACCCCGGCAATGTACTGCTCCTTCACTCCCGACTTGCAATTGCGCATAGCAGCCGTGTGCATCAGATACCCCACATTGCAGGCTTTGGTGATTTCCTCGATCTCGCAGGCTTCCTTCACCGACCTTAGATCCACCACCGCTTTGATCAGTTCCAGCGAAGCATATTCTTTCACCAAAGAATGACTTATCCCTAACAAATCCTCTATCAACAACTTATTGCGGAAACGATAGGGAGGTAAAAAATGAATACGCCGTCCCTGGGCAATGGCTTTTTTCAAGCAGACTCCCAATTCCGCAAAGGGAGCCGTCTTCTCCACTCCCACCTCCGAGGCCATTTCCCGCACACTGGGCTGAGGCCCCATCCAAATGATATCGTCGATGTCTACATCATTCCCAAAAATATATTCATCCCCGGATTCGATATCGATCACGCCGGCAAAACCCGGATGATTCAAACCGAAAAAATAAAGGAAAGAACTATCCTGACGAAATTTATAGGTATTGTCCGTATAATTGGCCGGAGCCTCTCCATTTCCGAGTATAAGAATCAATCCGTCAGTCATTTTCTCTCTTAGACGCATCCGTCTGTTTTTGTAAACATTTTTTTCAAACATAGCCTTAATATTTTTTAATGAAAGGATTTTCAAAACGTGTCCCAAGATAAGAAATAAAACCGAATCCTTGCTTCCACCTGCTTAAAAACATTTCAACATTTTTGACATTTATAACAAAAAAGCTTTTACGGGACTGCCACCAGCCATTCCGACCGGACGACAATCCCGTAAAGACAAATCAAACCGTGCGCCTTGCTATACTCTTCTGAAATGGGTATCCCTGAACAGATAGGCAACCAAAGGAACACAAATCCCTGCAATGACCACGATCCATGCACCATACCCGACAGCCACCTGACTGCCGGATATCCCTGTCATGCCACCACCCAGGCTGAACATCCCTTCTTTAGCGAACCAGACATCTATCATCCGCCACAGCACGACAAACGAGGCCAGCAAACTACAAATGGAAATACTCCACGAAACCCCCATCGTCAGGTCTTCGCGCATGTTCTTCCGCAATGCCAGTATAATCACTATGACAAACATGATAAAGGTAAACCAGCCGGACGACGCCATTCCCGAAACCGTACCGACAAGGGCAATTCTATACCAGGGCAAAAAGGTCGCTATCAAACCGATGACGGCAACAATCACTACAGCAAATCTTTGTTTATTCATAACCTTAAATTTTAGTTCCTCAGTCGGAATGCTTTCCCTCCGGACTTTCGGATCGGGAAAACCTCCGAATCAAGTACGTTTTCGGTGCCAAAAAGTTGTTATCGGCCCCCTGTCCCCGCTATTCTTTCTTCCCTCACCCTCTTTACCGGAATCTTTCCCTAAAGCTTATCCCCCGGTCGCACTACGCAACGGAATCCGAAAGTTTTTCCATTATTATTTAAAATCGTTCTAAACATGAAAATCCCCGAATAATCTTTCCATTTTGCTTGATAATCGTTAGAACAATCTGTACTTTTGAAACGTTTTTGCAGAAAATGATTCAAAAAAACGGATTTTTTAGTGCCCATACTATGTTGTAAAGCATAAAAGCGTGAATATCAAATATTTTTAAATAAATTATTAATAAACCATTTTATAATCATGAAACCAACTCATATTGAACACATCGGTATTGCCGTTAAAAGTCTCGACGAAGCTATACCTTTTTACGAAAACGTATTAGGCCTGAAATGTTACGCTATCGAGGAAGTGAAAGACCAGAAAGTAAAAACAGCTTTCTTTCAGGTGGGACAGACTAAGATCGAATTGCTCGAATCTACCGATCCCGAAGGCCCCATCGGCAAATTCGTGGAAAAAAACGGCGGCGGCATGCACCACATGGCATTCGCTGTCGAAGATGTTGCAACAGCTCTGAATGAAGCGGCTGAAGCCGGTTGTCAGTTGATCGACAAAGCCCCGCGTGCCGGTGCTGAAGGCTTACAGATCGGATTCCTGCATCCGAAATCAACCAACCGGGTATTGACCGAACTTTGCGGAAAAAAATAAATCGATAGAAGATGACAGTAAGATGTGAAAATGAAAAGGGCTGGATCATGCTGCTTCCATTTTCACATCTTTACTTTTCGTTTTCTCAATCCTCAAATTTTTAAATTACTAATTAGAATTTATGGCCACAAATCAAGATAAAGTCAAAGAATTGATTGACTTGCGAGTT
>CAJKZL010000115.1 GCA_905204385.1 uncultured Odoribacter sp.
AACAAACTTCCAGCCGTGTTATAAGGGATCAAACCTCCTAAAGCTGCATTAAAATCCATTACCGAACCGTCCGGCTGAGGAGCCAGAATCAACATATCTATCGTTTTAATCAATACACTTTTCTCTCCCTCAAAGGCATCACCGGAAGGTTGAACCGGATATTCAAATCTGGACAATCCGAGTTGTTCCAACGCACTTCCCAACATATCATTGGCACTCATAATGCCATCATTGGTCGATCCCCATGTACCTTGCGGCAATTGAAAATGTTCATCGGACCCGCTGGTATTGGAGTTTATGGTTACCCAGTCTTCAAAATCGAGCCGGTTGATATTTCCACGCTTTACGCTATACTTTACGCTATTGATTCCATCCTCCGATGTCACCGTATAGATTACGTCATTAGCAAAATTCTGTTCCGTTCCGGAAGCCGGACTAATGGTAGCCCCTGCGGAAACCGTAATAGTAGGAGTCATTTTCAAATTCTCTTTACCTTCCGGCGAGTAAAACACAATTAATTTATTCTCCTGATAAATCACTACATCGTATATCTCCTCATCGTTAAAGTTAAATTCCGTGATCAGCGCTTCAGAACTCAGGTCTTTCTCCATTTTTTTCCCTGTAAAATCGACTTTTACATTCAAACCGACAAAATTCAAGCCATCGCCTTCTTCCGTAACTTTCACTCTGATCAGAACCGAGCAATTGCCGGAAGCATCTATACTTCCATCGACGGTCACATTACAACCTCCCACAATCAATTTCAGGTTGCCTTCTCCTTTTAGGGTAAAAGTTTCGTTTACCTTGCTGACAGCGATCTGATCCACCTCGATGTCACCGACCGGAATTTCTCTGAACTCAAAATTTTTTAATTGCAGTTTCACTAAATTTTCACCTGTTTTAGTGACATAAATCTTCTGTTTCACTCCCGTTGCTCCCAGATCTACGCCTCCAAAAGGAGCCTCGACGTCCATCGCCCCCAAATAGACTCCATTAACATCCCCTTCGGTGATGTAATAAATATCGTCGTCATCGCTACAAGAGGTTAAACTCAGAGTGAATAGAGCCACTAAAAAAATAATAACTGTTTTTTCATAATCTACTTTTTTAAGTATAAATATCAAATTCATCTTTTCTATCCTGCCAGCATAAACTTCAGGGACTACCCACCGAAATAATAATGCTATAGGGCGGGAATGCAATTTTTCCCGATTTGGGAATATATATAGCAAAAATCATGCAAAATTAATGATAGTGAAAGAAAATATTCTTTTTTTAACACTAAATCTCTTATTTCCCCACAATATTGAATTTTTGTTGCAACAGATGGCCTTCTTCATCCATAAGCGAAAGCCGGTAACTCCCCTCTTTCAAAAACACTTCCATTTGATGAATTCGGCTGGTCGCTCCAAGATATCGGTCGTCTATATACCAATAAATCCGGGTAGAAGGAATGCGGTGTACAGCCTCAAAAACCACCTTCCCGGGTTTCCCACCAAAATCGCGGGGTATAAAAACCCGGGTACCTTTTTGGGGATAAATCATTTCCATCAATTCCTCCTCTCCTGAAGAACAATCGGGACGAAAAGGCGGAAGCTTCCGGTAGTCCGAATGGGTACGGCAATAATAATATTCCTGAACAGGTGGCAAAATAAACCATGGCCTCGCCTGCATCCGGCCTACACTCTCGCAATCGGAATCGACCTGCCATTTAGCGGAGGGATCGAGGTAAATCAACTTATGGTAGGGACAAGTGCCGGTCTTCATTCCTGCACTACAAATCAAAACCGTATCCGTTTCTTCGCACAAAGCGGAAGCCCTAAAACCACTTCGATGACAGACTACCGTTTGCTGCATCTCTTCCACCGGTTCGTAAAACCGCGCCCGGGCATTCAACAGTCCGGCCACCTCGAATAAGACAGGAGCCGCACAACGGACACCCACTAAACCGGGACGTCCTTCGCCGTCAGCATTTCCCACCCACACACCAATGACATAGTCGGGATTCACCCCCACAGCCCAGGCATCACGGAAACCGAAACTGGTGCCGGTTTTCCACGACAGATTCATTGCCGAGACAAAATTTTTCCATCCTGACTCCATTTCAGGTCGCTCGACGTTTTCAAGCGCCTTCAAGGTTTGCCAGATCGCCGAAGCTTTTAACAAGCCTTTACTTCTTTCCCTTTACTCTCCTTCATCCTCCACCTCTTCTTTCCATAACTTCAGCCTTTCATATTCATCGGCAAAATATTGCCCGTCCTCTTCATTGTAATGACGCAAGACGGAAGCCATGCCACCGTATAAATTACAAACATCCCACAACGACGTCTCTGCCCCTCCGAGAATGAGACTGAGGCCATAATGGTCGGCCGGCCGGTTCAGGGAATGTATTCCTAACTCTTTGAGATCATCGTAAAAACGGGCATAAGAATATTCTTTCAACAAACGTACAAAAGGTATGTTCAACGACTGCGCCAAGGCCATTTCCGCAGCAACGGCACCCTTGAAATCCCGGTTGAAGTTCGAAGGTGCATAATCCCCAAACCTCGACGGGATATCCGGTACTAATGTCCGGGGCAAGATAAAACCATCCTGCAGCATTAAAGCATAAAGCACTGGCTTGAGAATGCTACCGGAACTTCTCACCGAACGGATAATGTCGACCTCCGTTCCCCGGCTACCCTTGCGGGGAGCACTATTGCCCACATAGGCTCTTACCTCCCCGCTGGGAACATGAGCCACCAACACCGCTACGTTGTAGATATAATTCTGGCTGAGCATAACGGTATGACGTTCGACGATTTCATTCACCTGCCGCTGTAACCGGCTATCGAGCTGACTGCGACATACCTGTCCTTTTTTCTCCTGGCAAGCCCGACTGAACAAATGAGGCGCAACCGAAGGAATATCAAAATATTGCTTTGGCAAAGGCTCTGCAATTGCCAATTCATAAGCATCCCGGTCCATACATCCTTTCCGGTGTAATTCTTTTAATAAGCCATCCCTTTTCGCCTTAAGCAGCTCCATATTTTTCCCGGGATAAAGAAGAGCGGGAGCATTGGGCAATACCGCAAGTAAGGCAGCTTCCGCCCAACTCAGTTGTTCCGGCTGCCGATTGAAATATTTCAAAGCAGCAGCCCTGATGCCTACGATATTCCCTCCGAAAGGTGCATGGGAGGCATACATGCCCAGAAACTGCAACTAAGTATAACTCTGCTCAAAACGCAAAGTCAACACCATCTCCTTCAATTTCTCCGGCACGGTACGCGGCGGATTGCCCAAAGCCAGACGCACCACCTGCATGGACAAGGTACTGCCTCCACTAACCACATGGCCCGCCCGCAAATTATATACTAATGCCCGTCCCAATGCAAACCAGTTGATCCCGCAATGCAACAAAAATATTATCTTCGAAAGCCAGCACAGCCAGTACATACTTTTCAGGCAACCGATCGACATCGGGACATCGGATTTGCCCATCGGCAGCCGCCTGTAATCCGATGATCCGATCCTCCCGATCGAGCAATACCGTAGAATAAGGCACACGAAACAAAGGAGAAGGCAAAACAGACCACCATCCCCACGCTATCATTGCCACCAGCAAAATAAAAATGATTTTCCTCATAATCAACCAAGGGGACGGTTCCTTTGATCGTTTTGATCGTTTTGCCCGTCTAGATACCGATAGAGTCCCGATACTGCATCTTCCAACAGATCCAGCACCAGTTCGAAACCCTCAGGCCCTTCATAATAGGGATCGGGAACAGCAGAATAGGAGGTCGGCTTCCGGCAAAAATCAGTCATCCGAAAAATTTTAGCCCGTTCTTCATCATTTTCGGCCAGACGTTTTAATGCGGTAATATTCTGATCATCCATGCCGATGATCATGTCAAAATCGGGGAAATCCGCCGAAGGATAGAAAGTCCGGGCCCGGCTATCCAACCGATATCCTCTTCTTGCAGCAGCCCTCCGCATCCGTTCATCGGGCAAAGCACCCGCATGACCGCTATACAAGCCGGCAGAATCGATAAAAAATTCCTCTTCCTTTCCCTCTTGCTTCACCAACGCCTTCATGATCCCTTCCGCTCCCGGAGAACGGCATATGTTCCCCAGGCAAACAAACAATATCCGCTTCATTACCACAGCTTGTATAACTGAACAGCGAATCGACAAATTCTTCCCGGTTGAACACCTGCAGGTCCTCCATCTTCTCCCCGATGCCAATGTATTTCACAGGAATTTTAAACTGATCGGAAATTCCGATCACTACCCCTCCTTTAGCTGTTCCATCCAATTTTGTGATAGCCAATGCATTGACTTCTGTAGCCAATGTAAATTGCTTTGCCTGTTCATAAGCATTTTGCCCTGTCGACCCATCCAGCACCAGCAACACTTCATTGGGAGCCTCCGGCAATACCTTCTTCATCACATTTTTAATTTTGGTCAGCTCATTCATCAGGTTCACCTTATTGTGCAAGCGTCCGGCGGTATCGATGATCACCACGTCCGCGCCGTCATTTTTTGCTTTATTCAGGGTGTCATAGGCCACCGAGGCAGGATCGGACCCCATAGCCTGTTTCACGATAGGCACCCCTACCCGTTCCGCCCAGATCACCAACTGATCCACAGCAGCAGCTCTGAAAGTATCGGCCGCGCCCAACACCACTTTTTTCCCGGCCTCCTTGAATTTATAGGCCAATTTACCGATGGTCGTCGTTTTTCCGACTCCATTGACCCCCACCACCATAATGACATAAGGCAGTCCTTTTTCGGGTAAATCGAAGGAATCTACATCGTTGACCGAATTTTCTTCCAGCAAAGCTACGATTTCCTCCTTCAAAACGCGGTTCAATTCGTCCACTCCCATATATTTATCCCGCTGAACCCGGGCTTCAATCCGCTCAATAATCCTGACCGTGGTCTCTACCCCCACATCCGAAGAAATCAATACCTCTTCCAGATTATCCAGCACTTCGTCGTCGACCTTCGATTTGCCAACTACCACCCTCGCCAGTTTCTTAAATACACTTTCTTTGGTTTTTTCCAGTCCCTTGTCCAGGTTTTCCTTTTTCGTTTTTCCGAATAATCCGAATAATCCCATGCTATATTACCATTTTTACTGTACCGATGTTCCCTGTCAAAGCTTTCCTGTATGGCTTACTCCTGTATCGCCATCCCGACCGGTAATTGAAAGGGTACATTTTCATTCTTTCTTTAAAGCGACTAAAATACAAATTTTCTTAACACGATTCAACTAATTTGAGGATCATTTTCAACCAATTCTATGCCTATCCCCCTTAACGACATGATCATTTCTAAAAATTCACATCCCACCGTTCACCCACAGCCTTTAGCCGAGGAAAAAATAGCCTTTACCTCTAATTTTGCAGACCGGCTCATAGATACTCTTCCCTGAAAATTTCTACGCAGAGGATAAAAATGGCCAAGAGTAAAGGGCCGAAGATTACCCCCATGAAACCAAACAAAGAAAGTCCGATAACTACTCCGAAAATGGTGATCAAAGGATGGGTATCCGCCATTTTCTTTTGCAGCAGGGAACGGACAAGGTTATCGATATTGGATACCACCACCAGACAATAAACTGCCAGTCCGATTCCCATACCCCAATGTCCGGTTGCCCCCAGATAAAGCATCAGGGGAATCCAGACGATACCCACCCCGATCACCGGAATGATAGTGGCAAATGCTGAAACCACTCCCCACAATACCACTTCCGGAGCACCGAAAATATAATACACCAGAGTGGCAGCAGCTCCTAGAATAACCGCCAATACAGGAACGCCGATGGCATTCGACCGGACAATCATATGAAACTCATGCAAAACATCCTTTTTATTCCTGCGATTAAAAGGCAGAATATCCCGGATATAATCTTCCATTTTACGTCCTCCGGTCAGCATAAAATAAAGGATCAACAATAAAACCAGCACATTGATCAAAAAGCTGCCGATACTACCCATCAAAACCTGCCCTATTTTGGGAAGGGCCCCCACCAAAAGATTGATATTACTCCGGCTCATCAGATCGTATCCGGTTTTATCACGTATCAGATCGGCTACATGCTGTATAGGCACCAGCATACTTTGAGGGTCCAGGTCTATGGCTTTCAGCTTACTGATCAGCAACCACACGATCAATCCTATAGGAATCAGGCAAAACAGCGAAGTCTCTATCAACAAAACGAGAGCCATCACCCACTTTTTCCAATGCTTCCGTTCCGTGAGATAAAAAGCCTGCTTCCGCAACAGAATATACAGCGTACTGGCACCCAGCAGTCCGCCCAGAAAAGGGGTAAATTGCCAGAATATGACAATACCCAGTAAAAGAATGATGACAATCAGGGAATAAGTCCAATATTGCTCCTTAAAATTCCTGACATGTTGCACCTGATCATTTCCCATTTCCAGCGGCATAATTCAGTATCGTCTGACTTTTCACCTTCACTCCGAATTTTTTAGCCTTCAACAATATTCTCCGGGCCAGCTCACATTTTTTATCCTCAGGAGCATACCTGAAATAAGTTTCAGCAGCCCGGACATGCTCGGCATCAGGCATGGGAAATTCGCGGTTTTCGGGAATCCCAAAATCAGAATCCTTCAATTCACGCCTTTCTTCAGCATCCAATCTATCATTTTCCTTTTCCATAGTTCGGTTATTTTATGATTAACAGTTATGGGTCGCCCCATCCGTTCATTGGAGATAATGAACGGTTCTTCAACCCATTAACGATAAAACAATCCGAAAAGATTCCGATTACCTCAGTTTATTCGCCTGAAAAAAAGGCCCTGCCTTAAACAGAAAATAGAGGGAAGAGATAACAGTCAGCCCTGCGCCCAACAAATAAGCATAACTAAATCCACCGAGCGTCTGAGCGATGGCGCCCCCGGCCATCAAGCCGATACCGATGCCGACATCCCAACTGGTCAGATAAGTAGAAGTGGCCGTTCCTCGTTGACTATTCGGAGCCAAATTGACAAAAAGCGTATTAAAAGCCGGAAACATCGTTCCGAAGGCAACCCCTTGCAACAAAGCTATCCCAAGAAAAAATACCGAAGTAACCCCAGGGTCCCATTCCATCATATGCTTACAAAACGCCAAAGCCACAAAACTGACCGCAGCCAGATACATGCCGAAGGAAATCACTTGTGTAATCCGTCCCTTATCCACCAGTTTCCCGGAAAAAATCCGGGAAATAGCCAACCCAACGGCCATGAATGTAAAATACAGACCTGAATTTACCCGAATACCGATCTCTTCTGCATACATAGCCACATAACTGGTAGTCATGCCGTAAGGTATCGAAAGCAACAACAAAGATATGCCAGCAGGAATGCCTTTCACCAACAAAAAACGGTCCAATGAAAGCGGCTGCCGCTTGACAGGAGTTTTCCGGGGCGTTCTGACCATAGCCGCCATCGCCATGCCTAAGCTACCGGAAACCAGAGAACAGGAAAAAATAGTCGCATACGAACAGGTCTGGTGCATAAACAAACCCGTCATCGGCCCGAAACTCATGGCGATATTATTCGCCAGACCATAATATCCCAGCCCCTCTCCCCGACGGGAGGAAGGCATGATATCGATCACTATCGTATTGCCCGCCACCGACACCATCCCGAAAGCAGCCCCATGCACAATCCTTAAACCGATAAAAACCGCCAATATCCCGGTCAGCATATAACCACCGAAAATAACGGTAAAAATAAAATAAGACAACAAATAAAGCGGTTTTCGGCTGAAGGCATCCAGCATATAACCCGAAAATGGCCGGATACAAAGACACGCCAGCGTGTAGCAGGACAAAATGAATCCGATCATCGACTTTCCGGCTTCAAATTCCTCCTTCAAATAAAAAGGAAGAACAGGCAACAACAAATAAAAAGCAAAAAAAAGAAGAAAATTTGCCGCTAAAATATAATAAAATCCCGGTGTAAAAAGCTTGTCCTTTGCCATTTTTGTGAGATCGTAGATCGCCGGGACCATTCCCAGGCGGGTACAAAAATAAGAAACAACACGCTATATTATCCGCCAAAGGCCCGAAAATATCATCCTAAGCGTTTCTTGACTTCATTATCCTTATTACCTAAAATCCCTTTCAAACGGGAAGTTTTAATTCTTGGAAGAATTTTTTGAATTTATCTTCTTCCCCATTTAATTTGATTATTTTTGTAGAAACCGGATCGACCAAAAAATATGAGACATTTCAACTTCGAACAGCTTGAAAGTTTGATGACTAAGGCAAAGATAGGATGGTGGGAAGCAGACTTTTCCAACCAACAATATATATGCTCCGAATTTTTAAAAA
>CAJKZL010000116.1 GCA_905204385.1 uncultured Odoribacter sp.
TCAAAACATACAACTCTGCGTCTTCCTTAATATTTTCCAACTTCTTCAACAATTCCGCCGCTTCTTTCAGCTTTCCCTGTTGCAGATACATACGCACCATCACCTTGTAAGTAGGATAATAAGAAGCTTGCACCTGTCTGGCTTTATTCAATATTTCCTCGGCCGCCGGATAATTCTTCATCCGGACCTGCATGTCGGCCACCTGCACCTGCGTATTGATCGAATTCCGGTATTTCAAGGCCTGGTTATACATCTGAACGGCCTGTTTATAATCCCCGTTATCCCGGAAGATGTCGCCGGCCAGTACATGTGCCCTTTCATAATTCGGGCGGATCGACAACAAGCGATTCAAGTCGGAGATGGCCTCCCTGTATTTTTTCATTTTATAATGCATACTCGCCTTGAGATATAAAGCATCGGCTGAAAATTTATTCTCCGCCAGCATGCGCTCGATGGCTTGAGCGGCACCACCGAAATCCTTCAGTTCCATTTTAGCCAAACCGGTCATATAAAGCGCCTCATTCAGAGAAGGCTGCAATTTCAATGCCTGATCCAAAGCCTGTACGGCCTTTTGATGTTGTCCGGTTACAAAATAAAGTTTTCCCAGTCTGGACCATACTTCTTCATTCCGGGGATACTCTTTCAGATAGGACTCGAATACTTGAATTGCCTGCGGATATTTCCGCTCTTTTTCCAGATTAAAGCCTTCCAGGTCTTGTTTAGTTTCTCGTTTCGACACATACGACATGGGATAGCCGTCCACCTCAGGAGCATATAAAACCCCGGCAGGCGGGAAAAGCCCGTGCTTTAACTGAAATTGATTGATATACACATTGCCGAAAATAGCATAATCCCAGTCTTTGGAATACTTTTCGTAGTAACGGCTGTATATTACGCGTACGTTGGTGTCGTTCCGAAAATAGTATTTTACCGGTTCATAAGCCTGAGTCACGATATTGATTTGCCTTCCTTCCGGCAAAGACGGCAGAACATGCTGTCTGAACCAATCGGAAGAACGCTTGACAGAATTAAAATAATAATCCGTCTCATAATCGCCGTAAGCTCCGCCGATTCCTCCCTTCAACTCATTGAAATAAATATAATCGTTGGGATGATTCCGGATGGCATGGCTGACCGGTAAAGCCAGCAACCCCAGGAACACCAGGACAGGAATCAATTTTAAATAACCTTTAGCAATTTGTATGATTTGGCTCCAGAATCGGCCGGCGATCACGACCATGGGCAACATGACGAACAAAAGATGCCGGATGCCGCCATATAAATTGGAATGCTGACAGATCACCCAGAAAACAGGAAAAACGGCAGCAAACAAGAGGAAAAAACTAATCAGCGAAAACTCCTTTTTCCGGAACAAGGCATACAACGGATAGGCAAAAAATCCACACACCGTCACCAGAGGCATTCCGATGCAAAGATATTTCGGCGCATACCTCCAGGGCAGCATATTCGACATCATCTGTTCACCGTCGAATATCGTCTTCAATCCTACACTGAAATTGGTGAATTTTACCAACGAATAAAACACGTTGGACAAAGGCTTTTGCAAGGCAAAAGGCCACAACAAAATGGCCAGGACGTAGCTGCAGACGATCGCCAGCAAGACGGTCTGCACTATTTTCCCCAAAGTGTCGGAATGCTTTTTAAACCTGTAAAAATCTTTTATTCCATGCAACTGTATGTAATAAAATCCAGCATACATCAATAGCATAGGATAGAGGATCAATCCTCCCGAGCGGGTCCCTAAAGCCAATCCGATTCCAAGAACCAAACCGATTAGATGCCTTAGCCGGAAAACAGGAAAATAATCGAACAGCCGAACGGTATAAAACAGGGAAAGCCCGTATCCCACCGCAAAGGGTACGTCTTTCAAATTATTCATGCTGTGCCCGAAATAACGGGGCGTAAAAAACATCAGCAGAACGGACAACAAGCCGCATAAACCACCGCCCCACCGCAAGCCCATCAATCCAACGCTCCAAATGCCGATAGCTCCCACACCTCCTCCTATCACATGCCTGAAAGCATAATAATCTTCTATATCGAACCAGCGGACAATAGCAGCAGCAATGACCTGCACGGCATTACCATAGAGATGCAATACCGTTTTAGGCTGATTCAAAGCGGCCTTGTCCCCTTTGGCAAAATAATCCAATACATACCCGGCATGACGATGGTCGACAAATTCGTCTCCGCTTATACCGTAATCTTTGCTGATATACGGCATAAAAATAAAAGCAAAACCCATGAACACGAACATGAGCATACGGAAAACCATATCCCGCTGCACTTTATGGTCGGACCGGAACAACTGGGTAAAGAAATTTCCTGTCATCAAATACCGGAACGGCAGCCGGAAAGAATAGTTCAACCACAACGCCCGTTTAGAACACGGGATTTTCACCTCCCCCCTCTCTTTCGCCGGAAGAGAAATAAACTTCAATCCCCCGATCTTCTGCAAGCTATATCCTACACCTGTCAATCCCTCTCCCAGCCCAGCACCACCGTAAGCTTTCAGAAATGCCGATTTCTTACCGATAAACACGGGGGAAGATACAATGTCCGGATCGGCGGACCAGAGATTCCGGATGCACCCCAACCACAATTTGGATTTTCGCCCTCCCCAATAGCCGATCTCCTTGTTTTCCCATTGTTTTTTATGATTTTGAAGAAAAGCCCTCACCTCTTCGGAAGTTGTCCGGGAACCGTCCACCAATACGATAGTTTCCGATTTTATACGATTCAGCAAGGTTATATACGCCGTTTGAGTCAAAGGAGCGCCGACCACCTTCAATTCGCTTTCATGGAAAGCGCCTGGTTTAATTACTTCATCACCTGCTTTAGAAAAATAAATAACTGCAAACTCAGTGTTCTCCACCTGCATACCTGATAAACTTATTATTTTCTTACCGATGGATTCCAGGGATCCGTAAAGAATTTTCAGATTGCTGAAATCCGTGTCTATGTAAAATAACCTACAATTGGACCAAAGGTAAAGAATTATCGGTATTTAAAAAAATTTGATGTTAATAATATGGCATACTCTTTACAAACCCTTAGTTTCCAAGATCTAACAAAAATGGAATGTCTACTTTGTCCATTTATGAGGGCCTATCGGGAGCAACCGATTCGTGCCGTTTTGTCAGTAATCTGACACAAATCGTTATCCTCTATTTCCTAAAATACGACATTTTTACAAAAAAAAGCTTCTTTATCGGACTGGCATGCCATTTGATGAAAAATAAATGTGTTTGAATTAAAACCTCAGACATCCGGAAAACGAATAATAAGTAAAATTAAATAGTAGGTAAAAAAATACATTTACATTATGGGAAAGATTATAGGAATAGACTTAGGAACTACCAATTCATGCGTTGCCGTGATGGAAGGTAACGAACCGGTAGTAATACCAAACAGTGAAGGTCGGCGTACCACTCCTTCTATTGTGGCTTTTGTGGACAACGGAGAACGGAAAGTTGGGGATCCGGCTAAGCGTCAGGCAATAACCAACCCTAAAAAAACCATATATTCTATCAAGCGCTTCATGGGTGAAAATTTCGATCAGGTACAAAACGAAATCAAACGTGTAACTTATGAAGTAGTCAGAGGCGACAACAACACCCCCAGGGTGGTGATCGACAACCGCCAATATTCTCCACAGGAAATTTCGGCTATGATTTTGCAGAAAATGAAAAAAACCGCCGAAGACTATCTGGGTCAGGAAGTAAACGAAGCAGTCATCACGGTGCCCGCTTATTTTAACGACGCTCAGCGGCAAGCCACAAAAGAAGCAGGAGAAATTGCCGGGCTGAATGTAAAACGGATCATCAACGAACCGACGGCAGCTGCTCTGGCTTACGGTCTGGATAAAAAATCCCAAGATCAGAAGATTGCCGTATTCGACCTCGGTGGCGGTACCTTCGATATCTCTATCCTCGAATTGGGGGACGGCGTATTCGAAGTAAAATCCACGAACGGTGACACACACCTCGGTGGTGACGATTTCGACGACAAAATCATCAATTGGCTGGCCGACGAATTTCAGAAAGACGAAGGCGTGGACATCCGGAAAGATCCGATGGCTCATCAGCGGTTGAAAGAAGCAGCTGAAAAGGCAAAAATAGAGTTGTCCAGTTCTACTTCAACTGAAATCGACCTGCCATATATTTTCCAGGTGAACGGAATTACTAAACACCTGGTACGCACTTTAACCCGCGCACAATTCGAGCAATTATGCGATAGCCTGATACAGGCAACCATAGAACCTTGCCGCAAAGCTTTACAGGATGCCAATTTAAAATCCTCGGACATCGACGAAGTTATTCTGGTAGGCGGTTCTACCCGTATCCCTGCCGTTCAGCAGAAAGTGCAGGAATTTTTCGGCAAGGCTCCTTCCAAAGGGGTAAATCCGGACGAAGTTGTAGCCGTAGGAGCAGCCATTCAGGGCGGCGTATTGACCGGAGAAGTGAAAGACGTTTTATTGTTGGACGTTACTCCGCTGTCTTTGGGAATCGAAACATTGGGCGGCGTTATGACCAAACTGATCGAGGCCAACACCACCATCCCGACCAAAAAATCGGAAGTATTCTCTACGGCTGCCGATAACCAACCTTCCGTAGAAATACATATTTTGCAAGGAGAACGTCCCTTGGCAAAAGACAACAAGACCATCGGACGGTTCCACCTGGACAGCATTCCGCCAGCACCCCGTGGTGTTCCCCAGATCGAAGTAACGTTCGATATCGATGCCAACGGTATACTGAATGTATCGGCCAAGGATAAAGCCACCGGCAAAGAACAGTCCATCCGCATCGAAGCTTCCTCAGGGTTGTCGGACGCCGACATCAAACGGATGAAAGACGAAGCGGCTGCCAATGCAGAAAACGACCGGAAAGAAAAAGAAAGAATCGATGCCATCAATAAAGCCGACTCGATGATCTTCCAGACCGAAAAACAACTGAAAGAATTCGGAGATAAGCTGCCGGCTGACAAAAAGGCACCCATCGAATCTGCTTTGCAGGAATTGAAAGAGGCACACAAGGCCCAGGACGTTGCCCGCATCAACAGCTCCATCGACAAACTGAACAATGTCTTCCAGGCAGCTTCGCAGGAAATGTACAATGCTCAGGCCCAACAACAGCAAGGAGGCGCACAACAAGGACCTCAAGGAAATCCGAATGCCGGACAACAAGCTAACAACGGCGGCAAAGATCAGGAAGTCACCGATGTAGACTTTGAGGAAGTAAAATAAAGTTTCCGCATAAATAGATTTTGAAACTCGATGAGCGGGTACGTCTTACCGGACGTACCCTCCTTTTTTGTCCCCAGAACTCAGCGCTAAACAGATGACAACGGTGTGTTTTTTCTCAACTTCCGTCTGAGCGATTTTCCGGGTAAACTGCGTACGGATATTGTACTTTCCGACCGCGATACGCACGAAATATTTTCAGATAAGCTACGCTTTATTTTTATCGAACTCCCTGCCTTTACGAAGGAGGAAGAGGAATGTGAAACTGATTTTGAACGCTGGATTTATATATTGAAAAATATGGAAACACTGAACCGATTACCGTTTAAAGCCCGCAAAGCGGTATTTGAAAAACTGGAAAAAATCGTCGACATCGCATCGCTGACAAAAGAAGAACGCGAAAAGTATGATGAGAGTATCAAGGTCTACCGCGACCAACTGGTTACGATCACCTATGCTAGGGAAGAAGGAATTGAAGAAGGGATTGAAAAAGGACGGGCTGAAGAAAAATTCGAGATCGCCCGTAAAATGAGAGCACTGAAGCTCCCCGTAGAAACTATCATGAAGGCCACCGGTCTTTCTGCCGAAGAAATCGGAGAACTTTAGGTTCGTTTAATTTTGGAACAATTCCCAAAATTAAAGTAACGATGAGTGCCCGAAAGGCCTTAATGAACGATGAACCTTGCTAACGGTTCAAAGGATAAGTAAACACTATCCCGGGGCCTTTTTCTCCCTGAGGATATTTTTCGTAGGTGCCTCCGAAATATTTTATAAAATAACGGTTGATCTCATTCCGGATTAAAGCCACCTTATTCTCGGAGTTTTCTTCCGCTAAAGGAGTATTCAGTACTTCGAAAGTCAAAATATCCTGTCCTTCCTTTTTTTCGACACAGAGAACAACTTCATAGGTTTTCCGAGCTTTGTCCTTGTTCAGGATGAGAAAACTTTTCATTAAATTCAAAAAAGCCGCACGGTCGGTAGTTACCCTTGCTTTCTCTGGAGAAGCGGCCAATCGGGGACGGACGACGTTGTTTTCAGCATGGTTGGCGATGAGGATAGCCTCGTGGCATAATTCTATCAAATCGCATTTTTCTTCCTTGTACTTCAGTTTGCCGGATTCCAAACGCGAAAGTTCCAGGATATTATTTACATACTCCAGCAATTGTCCTGCGTTCTCCTGCAAAATACCGCAATATTCCCTTTGGGCCGTTTCGTCCAAAGCCTCATTTTTACCGGACAAGAGTTCGGCGAACCCGACCACCGCATTTAAGGGGGTACGTACATCGTAACTGATTTCCGTGCGTAAACGTTCTTTGGCTTCATTATCCGATTCCGCCCGCCCTGCAGCTTCCACTGCAGCCTTTTCGGCAATGACGATCCGCTCCGAAAGACGACGGGTATAGAGATAGAACAGAAAAATGAGTACCGAAAGCACAATCAGAAAAACAAAGATATTAATTAGGTTCATATTACTGATTTTCTGCTTTTCCATCAACAGTTCGTTAATGTGATAAAGTTCCTTCATTTGTTTCAGCTGATTGGCTGAAAAAGCATTATTCAACGAATCCTGAGTACGGATAAGGTATTTGCGGGTATGGATAGCCTCGTCGATCTCCCCTTTAGCTTGCAGGGTCATAACCTTATGATTGATGAGATGACTGAAGGCATAAACGTAATCTTTCAACACTACCGGAGTAACGCTGTCCACCAGGGCTATACTTTTATCGTACTCCTTATTTTTGAAATAATATTGTAGTTGCCCGAACTGAATATTCAGCCAATACACCGGATCAACGTGGCTGTCCAGCAAAGCGGTCGCTTTTAAAATATGTTCTTTCGCTTTATCCAGTTCCGAAATATGCACATAATGCAAAATATACTTGATCTCAACGTCTACCAGCATATTGGCATAATTATGCCGTAAACCGGGTTCCCGGGCCAAAATCTCCTGCAAAATTCCGTCCATTTCTTCCAGATAGGGCATTTTCAGGCTATCGGAGCCACTGTTTCCATATTGTGTAACAATCCGGGAAAGAACATCCAGTCGCAAGGCAGGCTTTACCTCTCCGGCAAAAAGGCTGTGAGCTTTCAAAAGCAATTCCAAGGCCTCGTGCGAACGGCTGGAAACCGCATAAGCACATCCCAGACTGTTATAAGCCGCGATGATGCCATTCCTGGACCGGTAAATCCGGGACTCCTTCAAAGCTTCCTGAGCGGTATAAACCGCTTTTTCTATCCATCTTTTAGAGGCCTGAGCCCGGCTTATCGCTGCCTTCCGTTCCAGATAATAATCGTAATTCTCCGACTTCTCGGCCAGACTCTTCAATTTACCCACCCAATATGCCAGACTATCCGGCTCATGCCTTCTATCGAAACAACCGGCCATATAATAGGCGCCTTTCTCTTCATACTGCACATCGCCCTGTCGGCAACTTTCGGCATAAAGCCCGATAGCAAAAATACTATCCAGAGGAGCATATTGATGAAAATAGGCCATTCTTTCCAAATAGGAAAGACGAGCCGTATCCGTAGCCATCCCTTCAGCCACCGTGAGAATGCTGTCCTGATAAGAAACGGCCGTATTCTCCCCTGCCTGCAATAAAGGCGCCACCCCTACATACAGCCACCAAAAAGCGGTCATTTTTATTATTTGTTTACGAGACAACATTATATTTCAATGGATGAGAGAAATAAAAGCGGGTCCCTTCGGTATAATCCGGATCTATCCAAAGTTTCCCATGTATATGTTTAATAATCAAATTACAAATCGAGAGCCCCAAACCGCTGCCTTGCACCTGGTCGTTCAATTTTTCAAAGCGTTCGAAAATAAGCTTTTGTTTTTCGGGCGGGATACCGCAGCCGGTGTCCGTCACGCTGAATAAAGCCGTAGATTCGTCATCGGGACATAACCGAAGGCTTAGGAGGATAGAACCCTTAGAGGTAAATTTAGTTGCATTTACCAACAAGTTGATCAATACTTGCCGTAGCCTGGAGTCATCGGTCTCCAGACATAAAGAAGGCAAGCTGGTTTCAAAACGTAAATCTACCCTGACCTGATA
>CAJKZL010000117.1 GCA_905204385.1 uncultured Odoribacter sp.
ATATTTGTAATAAGCGGCGTAAGGATATATCTTCCGATTAATATACTGTAAATCATTAAAATACTATGACATCACTCCAGAAAGGCGATCGGGCTCCCTTTTTCAAAGGGCTGAATCAGGCTGGCAAAGAAATCAGCCTGGATGACTATAAAGGAAAAAAACTGATCCTTTACTTTTATCCTAAGGACAATACCTCCGGTTGTACCGCCGAGGCTTGTAGTTTGAACGAAAATTACGATACCTTGACCTCGCAAGGCTATGAAGTGGTTGGTGTGAGCCCCGACTCGGCTTCTTCCCATCAGAAATTCATCACAAAATACAATCTCTCGTTCAACCTAATTGCGGACACTGAAAAGGCTATCCTGCAAGACTATGGAGTCTGGGGCGAGAAATCCATGTATGGACGTAAGTATATGGGCGTATTCCGGACTACTTTCGTCATCGACGAAAAAGGAATCATCGAAAAAGTAATTACCAAAGTGGATACTAAAAATGCAGCGGCACAAATCCTGAAATGAACAGGAGGAACCCCGCCAGTAACAAAGTTTATAAACATCATCACATCTATGAATCATTAAAATTTGAATTATATGGCAGAAAAAGAAAAAAATCTTGAAAAACTTAAAGCCCTTCAATTGACTCTCGACAAGATTGAAAAGAACTTCGGAAAAGGAAGTATCATGAAGCTTGGCGACAATCAGATTGAAAATATTCCGGTGATTCCTTCGGGTTCTATTTCACTGGACAAAGCACTAGGCGTCGGCGGTTATCCCAAAGGACGCGTCATCGAAATTTACGGTCCGGAATCTTCGGGTAAGACCACCTTGGCTATCCATGCCATCGCAGAAGCGCAGAAGCAAGGAGGCATCGCAGCGATTATCGATGCCGAACATGCCTTCGACCGCAGCTACGCCGAAAAACTGGGCGTGGATATTGAAAATTTGTTTATATCCCAACCCGATAACGGAGAGCAAGCACTCGAAATTGCCGACCAACTGATTCGTTCAGCCGCTATCGACATCATTGTAATCGACTCAGTGGCAGCTTTGACTCCCAAAGCCGAAATCGAAGGCAATATGGGCGATAGCGTGATGGGGTTGCAAGCTCGTCTGATGTCACAAGCTTTACGTAAGCTGACCAGCACCATCAGCAAAACCAATACCTGTTGCGTTTTTATCAACCAGTTGCGGGATAAAATCGGGGTGATGTTCGGCAACCCGGAGACCACCACCGGCGGTAATGCCTTAAAGTTTTATTCTTCCGTACGGTTGGATATCCGGAAAATCGGACCGATAAAGGACGGAGAAGAAATTTTGGGCAACCATACCCGCGTGAAAGTTGTAAAAAACAAAGTTGCGCCTCCTTTCCGGAAAGCTGAGTTCGACATCATGTACGGCGAAGGCATTTCCATCTCGGGCGAAATTGTGGACCTCGGGGTGGAATACAATGTCATCAAAAAAAGCGGCAGTTGGTTTTCGTATGGCGAAAATAAGCTGGGACAGGGACGTGAAACCGTGAAACAACTCATCATGGACAATCCGGAACTGGCAGAGGAATTAAAGCGAAAAATCGTCAACGCCATCAACGGAACGACGGAAGAGGCTCCTACTCCGGAAAACCCGCTCGACGAAGATTAAAATGTGCTAAACCGAGTATGTGGAGAATGTGAAAAATCGGTATTTTTCACATTCTTCCTATTTCCTACTGATTGATTTTTATCCTATGAAAAAAACATTATACCCTGTATTATTCGTATTATCCCTTATGGCCTGTACTGATAAAACCGAAACAATCACCACCGGTAAGGGATATAAAACCCCGGCAAATCTAAAACTCGCTTCGGACGTGATGACCCCCGAGGTACTCTGGTCCTTCGGCAGAATCGGCAACGTCTGCATATCACCGGATGGCAAACAAGCTGTATACGATGTAACTTACTTCAACAAAGAAGAAGACCGCGGATACACGGATTTGTATGTGATGAATCTCCAGGACGGTCGATCCACCCAGGTGACCGATACCGATTTTAATGAATCGGACGCTAACTGGACGCCCGACGGAAAAGCCATCAGCTATCTGGCAAAGGGACAGTTATGGGAAATGAATCCCGACGGAAGCCATCCCCGTCAGATCACGGACATAGAAGGAGGAATCAACGGCTATCTCTATGCTCCGGACATGTCTAAAATAGTTTTCCTCAAGGACGTGCAACTCGAACCGAGCGTGCAGGATCTGCATCCCGATCTTCCGAAAGCCAAAGCCCGGATCATCAACGACCAATTCTACCGCCATTGGAATGACTGGGTGGATGCTTATACCCACCTGTTTATCGCTCCTTACTCACCTTCGCAAAAAATCACGCAAGGTAAGGATATTATGGAGGGAGAACGCTGGGAATCTCCGGTACGTCCCTGGGGCGGCACCGAACAGCTCGCATGGACTAAAGACGGGAAAAAACTTGTTTATACTTGCCGTAAAAAAGTGGGTATCGAGTATGCGGAATCTACCAACACCGATTTGTATGCCTATGACATAGAAAACGGCGAAAGTGTCAACCTTACCGAAGGCATGATGGGATATGACAAAAATCCGGCGATCTCTCCCGACGGAAAATATTTAGCCTGGGAAAGCATGGAGCGCGATGGCTATGAAGCGGACAAAAACCGGATCTATGTCATGGATCTCACTTCAGGCGAAAAACAAGACTTCAGTGAAGGATTCGACCAAAATGCCGAAGGATTGAAATGGGGAGACAACCACACTCTCTGGTTCATTTCCGACTGGCATGCCACGGATGAAATCTATTCGCTGGATATCCTTACAGGCCTGATCAAAAAACATACCGACGGTATACATAATTACACCTCTGTGATCCCTGTCGGCGACCGGCTTATCGCAACAAAAGTTTCCATGAGCAAGCCTGCGGAAATATACAAAGTAGATCCGAAAACCGGCAAAGACGAAGAATTGTCTTTCGTCAACAAAGCCCTCCTCGACCAACTTACTATGGGTAAAGTGGAAAAACGATGGATAAAGACTACAGATAACAAAGATATGCTAGTATGGATGATCTATCCTCCACACTTCAATGCCAACCAGAAATACCCCGCCATCCTTTATTGCGAAGGAGGCCCCCAAAGCACGGTCAGTCAGTTCTGGAGTTACCGGTGGAATTTTCAGCAAATGGCAGCCAACGGTTATATCATTGTAGCTCCAAACCGGCGGGGTCTACCCGGTTTCGGCCAGGAATGGCTGGAACAAATCAGCGGAGATTATTCCGGTCAAAACATCAAGGACTATTTGTCCGCCATCGACGAAGCTAAAAAAGAGCCTTATATCGACGAAGACCGATTAGGATGCGTAGGCGCTTCCTACGGCGGTTATTCGGTATACTATCTGGCAGGACACCACGACAAGCGCTTTAAAGCATTTATAGCTCATTGCGGTATCTTCGATCTGAAAATGCAATATTACACCACCGAAGAGATGTGGTTTGCCAACTGGGACATGGGTGGAGCCCCTTGGGAAAAAGACAATAAGACAGCTCAACGTACCTTCGCCAATTCGCCCGACCTGTTTGTCGGAAATTGGGACACTCCTATTTTGGTGATCCACGGACAAAAAGATTTCCGGATCGATGTGTCACAGGGAATGGCTGCTTTCAATGCTGCCCGGATGAGGGGAGTTCCTGCACAATATCTTTACTTCCCCAATGAATGCCATTGGGTAACCGGATGCCAGGACGGCATTCTCTGGCAACGCACTTTCAAAGGCTGGCTGGACAAATGGCTGAAGCAAACAAATTAACACTCACAGAAAATCTTCGATTCGTTGTCTGAATCGAAGATTTTTTAACTTTTAGGCTTCCCCGGGATCGATAGTTTATCGAGATAGCAAAATAGTCTTGGAATCTATTTAAAGGGTAATTCAAACCAGAAACACGACCCCATTCCTACCTCAGAATCCACCCCGATCTTCCCTCCCATCTGCTCTACCAGACTTTTGCAAATCGATAAGCCCAGTCCGGTACCCTGCACAAAACTGTTCAGTTTAACGAAGCGATTGAAAATGTCGGACAACTTATCCGCCGGTATTCCGGTCCCGGTATCCTTCACAAAGAATTTAATATTTTCTGCCTCTGTCAGATTATATCCGAGTGTAATGCTTCCTTCAGACGTGAATTTCAAAGCATTATTTATAAAATTAGCAATTACCTGCATCAACCGGTTTTTATCCAGGTACAATTGATAATCGGGCAACCGATCGTCGAAAATAATCTTCACTTTCCCATCTTTCACTTTCATCCGTTGCGTACGGACGATCTCCTGACACAACACCTTTATATTCACTTCGTTTTGAACAAATCCAAAAGTACCGGCTTCAATTTTCGAGAGATCGAGGATATCTGAAATCAATTGCAACAACAGATCGTTATTCTCCTCTACCAATTTCATATATTCTATTCGCTCATTCCGGTCGTCACATTCGGCCAGTAATTCCGAAAATCCTACAATAGCATTCAACGGAGTTCTGATCTCATGGCTCATATTGGCCAGAAAGGCAGACTTCAACCGATCGCTTTCTTCGGCCCTGTTTTTAGCCTCTATCAGTCTTTGTTCGGTTTCCTTGAGTTCCGTTACATCGTAATTGACACAGATCATTTCAAATTTTCCGGGATCGGTGTTCAACCCATTGCGCACCACGTTAATCCGGGTCCACTTTCTTCCCTGAGCCGCTTTCACTCTCAGATCGGCACTGAAATTGTCGATTTCCCCCGCCTTCACTTTTCGGATGCAGTTCATAATATAGGCCCTGTCGTCATCATGCACATGCTTATAGACACCGAGGATTTCCGATAAGGGGGTTGTTTCTACTTCTCCCAGATTGTAATACCATTGAGGCACCCCGTACCCCTCACGGGTCAGCAAGTCGAACTTGCAATATCCCACTTTTCCATATTTGCTCACCAAGGAAAAGGATCGCTCAAATTCAGCAATCTTACTATAAGCCTGGATGATTTCTGTGTTATCGATATTAATAAGGATATAATGAATCAGATTCCCCTCTGCATCATATAAAGTACTGGCCGTTGTATATAATTCCACAAAATCGGTGCGCAATGTTTTATAATAACCGGCCACCGGTTTAAATTCATACTTGAATTGAAAGGATACTTTTTCCTGGTTTTTGATTCTCGTTTTTATCTCCGCAGGAATATTCGGATTATCGAACAAATTAATCCCTAACGCTTCCTCCTTGCAACGCAGTCCGAACATTTCCACATCCCGGATATTCATATCGATCAGCACTCCGTTTTTATCGTATAACTCGATGCCGGCAGGAAGATTGTCATAAATATTCCGCAAAATTTTTTCACTACGGTCCAAAGCCCGGTGAGTTTCATAGGTCTCTGTCATATCGGAAACCAGACAGGTCAGGACATCGGCACGGGTAGAAAAAACCACTGAATTACAGTAACTTTTGCCGCTCTCGAAATAATGAGTGGTTTCCAGGAAAGTTCCGGATTTCAAAACACTGGAAAAGAAATCCAGGTTTTTCTCTAACTTGGTATCGATTTCGCTCCCTTTCCGGCCGACCAATTTAACAACCGGCCGCTGCGTCATCTTTTCCAGGGCATAATTCCCGTCCAAAATGCAATAATCCACTGCATTTCCCTTCTCGTCATACAACAGTTTCACGCATAAATATCCCAATGGCATATAGCGGTAAAGATCCTGCAGGTATTGACGATCTTGAAGAGCCAGGCGCTCGGAGCGATGTAACTTGATGCAGATATTTATAATATTTGCCAAAGAAGAAAACCATTGACAATCTTCCTCGCTCCAATGATGTTTATCCTCCACAATGTCTATCCCGACATATCCCCATACTTTTTGACGGGATGAGAGAGGAACGACCATGATGGATTTAATTTGCTGAAGCGCAAGAAAATCCTTTTCCATAGCAGCTTCCGGGGGCAGTTCCTCCAAACTGGACAAAATAATCATATTTCCCGCAGCGATTTGTTCCGTCCACCAAGGCCCGGAAGATAAAGGCAAACGAGTCAATAACTCTTTTTCCCTTTCGATATCGGGATCCACCACCTCGTAGGTACACGTTTGAGTTTCGGCTTCCCAATCGTATTCGATAATATAAGCCCTGCCCGCTTTGAACAGTTTCAGAATATCCCCTAAAATGATATTGATAATGCCGTCGATATCATCGTTTTTCATAAAAGACAACAAAGTACGGGAGATGTTGTTCAGTTGGGTCAGCAAATGATTTAACCTTAAAAAAGAAGCATTCAAATTCTGTTCGCTATACGGGCTCTCTATTTGTCGAACATATCCCCAGCGCAATGTTCCTTTTTCTTTTTTACCGGTAAGCAGTTTGACATCCAGCCAAATTTCTCCGGCCGATGTCTTCACCGGGAAAACCTCACCGTCGCCCAGAGGTCCGGCAACAACTCTTTTCCCCTTTTCCGTCTTGTGCCGGAAATTTTCCGGAATCATTTCATTGAATGCAGCAAAAGATAGGGTAGCCTCCGACAATCCTAACCTCTCCTGCAAATTCCTGGAGAAGTGATATTCCAGCTTGTTATCATCCGCTTTCCACCAACCGATTCCGGCATCATCCAAAATCAGTTTCATCATTTCATACTCTTCGTTTTTCACTGAAGCCATCAGATTTTCAATTTATTTTTCAACACTTCTCAGGAAGTTTCAAAATTACCATTTTACCTTCTAATTATCTCAAAGAAATCACTAAAAAACGAAGGCCTAAGAAGAAATTTGTTGTATTTTTAACAAAACGACTTCATAATTCCCCTATAGAATTATTTATTTTGCCAAATTTCATTATTTTTGAGGCAATAATGAATTATTAACAATTCATCCATCTACAAAACAACTAAACAGCTATGAAAAAAATCGGTTTAATCTTCCTTTTGTTGGCCCTATCGACCCGTATTATTTGGGGACAGGCTGATCTCAATGCAATCAACCAACCTATAGATTTATTAAATCAGGCCAATGCAGACATTGAAAACGGGGATTATGAAGAAGCGGTTCAGAAGTTAATTGCCAGTATCCGTTTAAATCCTAAACTGCGCGAAGCTTATTCTTCGTTGAACACCGCCTGTTCCCACACCAATCAGACTTCAATTCTTAAGTCCTATCTGATCAAAGCGGCTGCCATCTTCGAAGAAGATGACGAAATCTGTTACTACCTGGGAAATATTTACCAACACGAAAATAATTTGCCCAAGGCCATCCAGGAATATACCAAAGCCATCCAGTACTCGAAAAAGAATGGAGAGGAATTTGATTTGGTATACGCTTATTACCAAAACCGGGCAAGTTGTTATTTGAAAACCAACGAATTTGCCAAAGCTATACCGGACTTCAACTATGCCTTAAAGCTAAATGAGGGAAACGGAGCAATTTACGCCAATCGGGGAATAGCCTATTATAAAACGGGAAAAAAGGCTCAAGCCTGTCAGGATTGGAAAAAAGCCAGCCAGCTAGGAGTCAGCAGCGCTTCTGTATATGTCCGGAAATATTGCCGGTAAGGCCGATGATTGCTCGTTCAAAGATTCTGAAGTCTTTGAACGAGCATCCGCTATCCGCATTCTGCCTTACTCTGTCTTCACCGCATCCACCGGATTGGCATTGGCAGCTTTCCAACTTTGCCAGGACACCGTAATCAACGTAATCACCAAAGTCAGCAGAAAAGCCAGTAAAAAGACCCAGCCCTGAATAGGCGGCCGATAAGGATAACTGTCCAGCCAACGGTCCACCAGCAAGTAGCCTAACGGAACAGCAACGATAAATCCGATCATAATCAACCGGAGAAAGATGCGATTCAGCATCCACAGCATTTGATATCCCGATGCTCCGTTGATTTTGCGGATGCCCACTTCCTTTACCTTATAACGGATATTGAAGAGGATCAATCCATAAATTCCTGCCAAAGAGATGATCACCGTAATCGAGCAGAAAAGCGAAATCAACCGGGACATATTTTCTTCCTGCCGATACAAGCGGTCGATAAAATCATCCAAAAAAGCAATATCACAATTCTCCAATCCCAAGTGGGCAAAACAATCTTTCAGATAGACCATCGTCTCATGAGTCCGTTCAGGCCTGATTTTTATCAAAAGATATTCATACCACATGTCATCGCCGCATATAAAAGCCATCGGTTCAATTTTATGATGGAGACTGGCGAAATTCACATTTTCGGCAAAACCCAATACCGTCACCGGATTCCTGAAAGCGGCGAATACCTCTTTCCCTATAGATTCCTGCAAGCCG
>CAJKZL010000118.1 GCA_905204385.1 uncultured Odoribacter sp.
CCAGCTGAACTACCGCACCAAATTGATTTGAGAACTTTTGAAATCGTGTTTCATTGATTTCGGATGCAAAGGTAGGGCATTTTTTTGAAATACCAAATTTGGAATGACTAAAATTTGCAATTATTTTAATTTTCTTTTCATTGGGCGAAATTTGTTTTGTAACTCATTGAAATTTAGTGAACTATTGAAGTTGATGGATGCGGACTTCAATAGTCTTATCCTTTTTCAATTCTTCTTTAAGCTGTTCGACGGGAGTGTCTCCGTAATGATAAGGATACAGAATGCGGGGGGAGATCATGTGAGCTGCATGGACGGCTTGGGGAATCGTCATCGTATAAGGTTGATTTACCGGTAAAAAAGCAATGTCGATATTTTTTAGTTGCTGCATCTCAGGAATATCTTCTGTATCTCCGGCAATGTAAATACGGGTACCTCCAAGCGTGATGATAAACCCATTATCCCGGGCGTAAGGATGGTACATTTCGCGTCCCGGGGTGGTATTATAGGCGGGGACGGCTTGTATCTCCATCCATTCGGTGAGCTGAAGGACGTCGCCGTTTTTCATGCTCTTTCCTTTCCCGATTTTTTGTTGCACGGCCGCATTGGTGATGATCCGGGTGTCTGCTGTAGAAATGGCTGCAATGGCTTTGGGATCGAAATGATCGTGGTGTTCGTGTGTAATCAAAATCACATCGGCTTTCGGGAGTTGCGTGTAATCGGCGTAGTCGGATACCGGATCGATGTATATCCGATGTCCGTCGTAATTCAAAAGCAGGCTCCCATGTTTAATGAAAGTGATTTCCAAAGGTTTTCCATCTTTGGCAATAAAATGATCCGATTCGAATGTTTTTCCCATAACCATCAATCCTATTAAAATAATCCAGTTCATATCGTTCGATTTATATCATTTCCAGTCGGTGTTTCCGCACAGGAGCAGGAAAAGCATGGTCTAGTCTTTTTAAATCTCCGGCGGTTAATGTTATGGATAAACAGTGGAAATTTTCTTCCACATGTTTGACGGATGCGGCCTTAGGGATTGCTAGCACTCCGGATTGACGAAGCACCCAGGCCAAAGCGATCTGAGCCGCAGTCGCATGATGGTCCCGGGCAATTTCTTCCAGGATAGGGTGGCCCAGCAAGCGTCCCTGTTCTATCGGGGAATAGGCGATAAGCGGCATCTGCTTTTGCTGGCACCAGGGTAATAAATCGTATTCGCTTCCCCTGCGTGTGAGGTTATATAATACTTCGTCGGCAGCGCAGGTATTTCCCCGGCAATATTGAAAAAACGTTCCATTTCAGCCACGTCCATGTTGCTTACCCCCCAGTATTTGATTTTTCCGCTCTTCTGCAATTCCAGCATTGCCTCGACGGTATCTTCAAAGGGATAGCGGCCTTTCCAGTGCAGCAGGTATAAATCCAGACAATCCGTCTGCAACCGCTTCAGGCTGTTCTCACAGGCTTTCAGGGTGCTGCTGCGGCTGGCATGGGAAGGTAAAACTTTACTGATCAGAAATACCCGGTCCCGCAATCCCCTGATGGCTTCTCCCACTAAAAGCTCCGAACGGCCGTCTCCATACATTTCTGCCGTATCGATGGCAGTCATGCCCAATTCTATCCCTCTTCTCAGTGCCTCTATTTCTTGTGTCCGGTTGGCCAGGATATTGCCCATATTCCAGGTGCCCATTCCCAATGCCGGAACATCGATATTGTTCCCAAAGCAAATGTTGTTTTTCATATTTCAAATGTATAAAATTATTCTGTTTGCAGTACATCCGATTTACGAAAACCCTCCGGATAATGTTATCGATTCACAGCTAGTCGCTTGCTTGGGTGCATAATCCGATTTTGAGGCCGGTGAATTTTCGGACTGCTTTGGCAGTGAGGAGAATATTTTTTCTATCGATTGCAACGTTTTTGCATCGAATCGGAAATCTTCGCGGGACGAGAATATGGAAAATTATTTTATCTTTGTGCGGTTTATAATGAAGAAAAGAAAGATCATGATAATAGCAGTCGATGGGTATTCTTCTACGGGTAAAAGCACTGTAGCCAAGCTTATTGCGGCAAAAACCGGAATGACTTATATCGATACGGGCGCTATGTATCGGGTAGTTACGCTGGAAGCTTTGCGCAGAGGATTGATCGTGGAGGGGCGGATCGATGATGAAGGGGTGCGGAAGTCCTTGGCGGATATCGAGATCGGTTTCAGGTATAATAGCGAGCGCTCTTTATACGAGACATTCCTGAACGGCGAGAACGTGGAAGAACAGATCCGGGGCATGGAAGTTTCCGATCAGGTGAGTGGAATCGCTGCCTTGGGTTTTGTCCGTAAGTTTCTGGTTGCCCAGCAACGTGAAATGGGAAAGCGTGAAAGCGTGATTATGGATGGACGCGATATCGGGAGCGTAGTATTTCCGGGAGCGGACGTGAAATTTTTTATGACGGCTTCCCTTGAAGTCCGGGCCCGCAGGAGATATCGGGAGTTGATCGAAAAAGGAGTGACGGTGAGTTATCAGGAGGTCGAGGATAATGTTCGTAAGAGAGATTATATAGACACCCATCGGGAAGCCGATCCTTTGATTCAGACGGCGGATGCTGTTGTGGTAGACAATAGTCACATGACAATCGAAGAAGAATTGGCTTTTATGATTGGGAAAATAGAGGAGGCTGCCGGCCGGCCGGGATGCAGTTGCGGTTATGAAGGTTGAGATCGACGAACATTCCGGATTCTGTACAGGGGTGGTCAATGCTATCCGGAAGGCGGAGCAGGAGTTGGAAAAAGGAGTTCTTTATTGTATAGGGGATATCGTTCACAATAGTCTGGAGGTGGAGCGGTTGAAGCGTAAAGGCTTGAAAACCATTGAACATGCCGAATTCGGTTCATTGCACGATTGTCGGGTTTTATTCCGGGCCCATGGCGAGCCACCCGAATCTTATGTGACGGCAGGGCAAAACGGGATAGAGATCATCGATGCTTCGTGTACGGTGGTGCTGAATCTTCAGCGGAGGATCCGGGAGGCCTATGAAAAAGCCAAAACTCACAACGGACAAATTGTGATATACGGAAAGCGGGGACATGCGGAAGTTGTCGGTTTGGTGGGACAGACTCATGGAGAGGCGTTGGTCATAGAGCAAGAAGAAGATATCCGTCAGATTGATTTTTCAAGGCCTGTGATTCTTTTTTCGCAGACAACGAAAAGTTTGGAAGGGTTTCGTCGTATTGCCGGTTTGCTGAAAGAAAAGGGAGGCCCTTCGGTGGTGATCCATGATACGATATGCCGGAAAGTAGCCAATCGTATTCCTCAGCTCAAAGAATTTGCAGGGCAGCATGATGTGGTTATTTTTGTGAGCGGAGAGAAAAGTTCGAATGGCAAGCAATTGTTCACCGTTTGCCGGGAAGTAAATGCCCGGACCTATTTTGTTCAGAGTGCTGAGGATGTCGTGCCGGCCATGTTACAGGATGCTGAGTGTGTGGGCATCAGTGGAGCGACCTCGACGCCGCGATGGATTATGGAAGAGATTAAAAATAAGATAGAACTACAATATGATTCACAATTACATTGATTAATTATGGGAAAAATTAAAAAAATCGGAGTCCTGACCTCAGGAGGCGATGCACCGGGAATGAATGCGGCCATCCGGGCGGTGGCTCGTACTGCCATTTACTATGGGTGCGAAGCTTATGGTATTTACGGCGGTTATCAGGGTTTGATTGAGGGCGATATCAAGAGATTGAAATCTAACGATGTGAGTAATATTATTCAGCGTGGCGGGACCATTCTGAAATCGGCACGCAGCAAAGAATTCCGTACTCCCGAAGGGCGCACGAAGGCGGCTCAGATTCTGGCCGATCATAGCATAGATGCGCTGGTGGTCATCGGAGGAGACGGTTCGTTTACCGGTGCCAAATTAATGATTCAGTAACACGATATTCCGGTCGTAGGAGTGCCGGGAACGATAGATAATGACCTGTACTGAACGGATTCCACCATTGGATACGATACTGCGGTCAATACAGCTGTAGAAGCTGTCGATAAGATTAAAGATACAGCCAGTGCCCATAATCGTTTGTTTTTTGTTGAAGTGATGGGCCGGGATGCCGGATTTATTGCTTTGCGTACTGCGATAGCCACAGGGGCTGAAGCGGTTTTAGTTCCGGAGGTAGAGACCGATCTTACGGACCTGGAACGGTTTATCGAGAGGGATTATAATCCGAAGACTTCCAGCGGGATCGTGATCGTTGCCGAAGGTGAAAAGTCGGGAGGAGCTTATAGTATTGCCGACAAAGTGGCTCAGAAGCATCCGGAATACGATATCCGGGTATCTGTATTGGGACATATGCAGCGGGGCGGATCTCCTTCGCAATTCGACCGGGTATTGGCCAGCCAATTGGGAGCCGCTGCCGTAGATGCTCTCATGGACGATCAGAAGAGTATCATGTTGGGGATTATGAACAAAGAAATTGTACATGTTCCGTTTAACAAGACGATCAAGCATACTAAAAACCTGAACCCCGAGTTGTTGGGTTTGGTGAGGATACTTTCCATTTGATCGTTGCGCGAAATATGGCTTAAGGAGGACAAAAGACAATATCGGTCTTTTGACCTCTTTGCTGTTTTAAGACGGAGCAACGAAAATGCCGTTTGTTTCCGATGCTGGTTTCTTTTTTGTATTTTTGTTAGCCGACTTTAATACAGTAACTCATGTTTTATGCAGATGTCATCCTCCCCCTGGCGGTAGAGGGAATGTATACTTATCTTGTTCCCGCTTCATTAACGGATCGGGTGAGACCGGGATGTCTGGTATTGGTTGCCTTTGCCGGAAATAAGAAGTATACCGCTTTGGTGGTCCGGGTGCATCAGCAAAAGCCCGAAGGTTACGATCTCAAGTCCATAGAAGAGGTTGCCGGGAAAGAAATCTTTTTTTCGCCTTCGCATTTGAAGTTTCTGATGTGGTTGAGTAGTTATTATATGGCAACCTTAGGGGAAGTAATGAAGGCTGCCTTGCCGGTTGTTTTCCGCCTGGAAAGCTATACTTCGATTACCAGGACGGGAGAAGATATCGATTTTTCCGGATTGAATCCCCAGGAGCAGGCTTTATTGAATTTTTTGCAACCCGGTGAATATGTGGCTCTCAGGGAGGCTGAGAAGGTGTTGCATTTACCCCATAGCATTTCCATTGTGAGGTCCTTGCTGACGCGTCGCTATATCCGGGTGAGGGAGACGGTAGAGGATTTGTTCCGGATAAAAACGGAGTTTATCGTGAGCTGGAACAGGGCCTATTCTGAAGGGGAGATCGGTGTCTTCCTGGATGAACTGAAAAAAGCGCGTGCACAATATAAATTGTTGTGTTATTGGATAGAGAAAGGACAGGAAGAAATGGAGCGCGCTCGACTGTTAACGGAAAGCGGATGTTCTGCTGCGGTTTTAAAAAGCTTGTGTGAAAAGCAAATATTGAAAGTCGAGGAGAGGCCCGTTGACCGTTACGGAGGGAAAGTGGCCGGGGAGATCCGTATGCGCCGCGACCTTACTCCGGAGCAATCGGCTGCATTGGAGGGCATTCGTTCGGCATTTCTGGAAAAGGAATGTGTTTTATTGCAGGGAGTAACTTCTTCCGGGAAAACCGAATTGTACATCCGTTTGATGCAGGAGTACTTGGAACGTGGGCAGCAAGTGCTGTATATGTTGCCTGAAATTGCATTGACTATACAGATCGTCACCCGGCTGCAGGAAGTGTTCGGGGAAAAAATAGGGATTTATCATTCCGGTATGTCCGATCAGGTGCGGGCGGAATTGTGGAAAAGACAGTGCGGCGAGGAACCGTTGCAGTTGATATTGGGTGTCCGTTCGTCCATATTTCTGCCGTTCCGGCATTTAGGATTGGTGATTGTGGATGAGGAGCACGATGCTTCCTATAAACAGAAAGAGACGGCACCCCGTTATCAGGGCCGGGATGCTGCCATTATGCTGGCTAAAATGTACGGGGCGAAGGTTTTGCTCGGATCGGCTACTCCCTCGTTCGAGTCGTATCAGAATGCCCTTCAGGGAAAATACGGCCTGGTGCGGTTAAACTGCCGTTATGGAGGGGTGCAAATGCCTGAAATCGTACTGGCCGATTTGAAGGAATACCGCCGGAAAAAGCTGATGCAGGGAAGTTTTTCGCCTCTTTTGATCGATGAGATAAAGAAAGTACTGGCGCAGGGCTATCAGGTGATTTTGTTTCAAAATCGCCGGGGCTATTCTTCCTATGTGCAGTGTGAGCGTTGCGGGAATATTCCCCGTTGCCGGCATTGTGATGTCAGCATGACGTATTTCAAACAGCGTGGTGCATTGGTATGCCGCTATTGTGGTTCGGTGGTACCGATGGATGCTTGTTGTCCGGATTGTGGCGGGCATTATCGGGAGAAAATCCCCGGTACGGAAAAGGTGGAGGAAGAGACAAAGGCTTTATTCCCGGAAAGCCGGATAGCCCGGATGGATTTGGATGTTATGAATAGCAAGGTCCGCTTCCGGAAAGTCATCGGAGATTTCGAACAAGGCAAGATCCAGATTTTGATAGGTACTCAAATGGTCACCAAAGGCTTGGATTTCGGGCATGTAAAATTGGTGGGGGTGATGGATGCGGACAGTATGATTTCTTTTCCCGATTTCCGGTCCGAAGAAAGGGCCTTTTGTATGTTGTTACAAGTCAGCGGCCGAAGTGGCCGCAGGGGAGAACGGGGCAAAATGATTATTCAGGCTGCCGATGTCGGCAACCGGGTATACCGAATGTTGCTGAAGGGGGATTATCCTGCCTTTTTTGCTGAACTGGCCGCTGAGCGGCAGTTGTTTGTTTATCCTCCTTACGGACGGATTATACAGGTGGAGCTTCGCCATAAAGATGTGATCGTTTTGCGGAAAGCAGCCAATTGGCTGGCTGGGCGATTGAGGGTAAAACTGGGCAAAAGAGTCTGTGGACCGGCCGTTCCGGAAATCGGGCGGATCGGAGGACAAAACAGGTTGGTGTTGGTACTGAAAATAGAACCGGCTTTGTCGTGTACAGCCGTAAAAACTTTTTTGAAAGCCGAGTTCGAAGGGCTCAAAGAAAATGGCGCCTGGGGTTCGGTACGGGTAATCTGTGACGTGGATCCCTAAAATTATGAATAAGATATGAATAGAGACACATTCATTTTAATCGCATTTGTAGCGTTTGTTTTTTTGGTAGGCATACGGATCAGGCAGCGATGGGCGGAAAATAAATCTTCCCGAAAAGAAGATATGAGCCGCATGCCGGAGGAAGGGAAGGAGGAGATCCCGGATAAGGGCGAGGACCGGAAAATCCTGAGGAAACGTCTGAGACGCCTGTTTACCCTCCTCCAATTATTGGTCCTGGGGGGATTGATCGTATACATGGCTGTAGCTTTAGTAGACGATTTTAGTCTGCCGGAAAGAGGGGAGACGAAAAATTTAATTTTACGTTGTTTGATTTTTGTATTCACAATTTATATATTCATTTCCAGCAGTAGCGGCTACTTTGGCCGTAAACACTAAGAGAATGCAGAAAAATAAGGATTTATCGGCATCCCGGACGACTCGTTCTGGTGATCTTTTTTTGGGAAAACCTTAAACAGAAGCTTAACTTTTTTTAACGGCTGAAAATTTAACATTTGGGAGGGGATTGTGTAATTTTGGTCTAGTCAAAATTTTAACATTTCACATAATGCCTGAATTGATAAAAAGGATGTAGATTAAGAAACAGATTTTGACGGGTTTCGTAATAGATTTTTAAAAGATATAACAACTTTAAATTTTATAAAGATGGATACAGTTGATATCAAATCCCTGAATGAACGAATACAGCGGGAAAGTTCTTTTGTCGATATGATCAATATGGAAATGAACAAAGTGATCGTAGGACAGAAGCATCTGGTTGAAGGATTGTTGATCGGCATGCTTTCAAACGGCCATATATTGCTGGAAGGAGTGCCGGGTTTGGCGAAAACGTTGGCCATTAATACTTTGGCTAAAACGATCGACGCTAAGTTCAGTCGTATTCAGTTTACTCCCGATCTTTTGCCTGCTGACGTTATCGGTACGATGATATATTCTCAGAAAAAGGAGGAGTTTGTAGTGAAGCACGGTCCTATTTTTGCTAATTTCATTCTGGCCGATGAGATCAACCGTGCCCCGGCAAAGGTGCAGTCGGCTTTATTGGAAGCCATGCAGGAGCGGCAGGTGACGATCGGCGATTTGACCTATCGGTTGGATGAACCTTTTTTGGTGATGGCGACACAGAATAACATCGAACAGGAGGGAGACTATCCGCTTCCGGAGGC
>CAJKZL010000119.1 GCA_905204385.1 uncultured Odoribacter sp.
AACGAGTCGCTATTTACGGCAGCGGAGCAGATACGAACCGCGACAAGGAAATGGTGATCAATTGTTTTAACAATAGCGATGTATATGCGGTATTGATTGTGTTTCCCCGGTATGATTAAATCAGAAAGATAAATATTTCAGAAATATGAAAGTGAAAATATTCAATGCGAAAATATTGCTTTACGCTTGTCTGGGCCTGGTGATGGGATTTTTCCTGGGGGCATGCTCGGACGACGATGTGGAGCAGGTCGGTTCGGGATATGGTTACGTACAATTTAAACTTTTTAAAAGCGGTTCGTACGATAAAATAACCCGGGCGGGAGTCAATGAGCTGGATTATTTAAAGGAAGCTCAGAAAATGAAAATTGTCCTGACCAAAAAGGACGATGGTACGGAAATTGTTCAGACCGTCAGCCTGAATGCCATGGGCAGCGACTCGGAATTGGGGCTGAGGAGTGAAAAACTCCGGTTGATGACCGGCGATTATACGATCGTAGGGTTTTATCTGTACAAAGTCGTGGATCAGGACCTTGCCCCGGTGCTTTCCGGTGAACCTGCGGAACCTACTGTGGTTGTGGTGGACGACGGGGGATTGACGGTGCAGGATATTGTCGTTAAAGTCGTGGAAAGGGGAAGTGTGAAATTTACCCTGACCAAAGAAATGGTGCAACAGACAAAAACTGCAAGCGACGCGGATAATTTTCTGTTTACGGATATCCATTATGCCACCCTCTATGTAGAGGATCAGTTTTCGCAGCAAAGGACGACTTTTACCGATATTCCCTTCGAGTATACGGAGGAATTGACCGAAAGCGGAAAGGTCAAGGGCATTGCCGAAAGCGATTCCCTGCTGTATCTGAAAGCTGGGAAGTATAAGATCGTTTCCTATACCCTGAAGGATAAGAGTAAAAAATCCCTGAGCGGCGACGTGGCCGAAGCTCTTTTTGAAGTGGCCGACAACCGGACCACCGAGGCCGAATTGCCGGTTAAGCTGTATGCTTCTGCCGGAAGGATTCAGGACTATCTGGTGTTGCGCGAAATATGGGAGGCCCTGGACGGTCCCCGTTGGAGCTATTCCGGTGAGACTTATGCCAAAGGCGTCAACTGGGATTTTGACAAGGAACTGGACATGTGGGGCGATCAGCCCGGCGTGGAACTCGATGCCAAGGGCAGGGTGACGGTGTTGAGCCTGGGAGCTTTCGGGCCAAAAGGCGATTTGCCGGCTGCTTTGGGGAGGCTTACCGAACTGAAGGTCCTCTCTTTGGGTACGCACAATGATATGCTGGGCGAAAACCTGATCGAACAATGGGGCGCCGATATGACTCCGGCTCAGAAGCAGAGCTGTCGCGACGATTATTACAACAAATTTGTCAAAAAAGACATCCGTTCCGAAGCTTCCGAACTTTTACAAATGGCCTTTGAACATCAGGGAAATCCGGTGGAACCTACCCCGCAGATTTTCCGGCAATGGATCGACAAAAAGGATGTGTCCGCCGGAAACCGCACCAACGGCATCAGGGGCATTCCCAAGGAAATCGGCAATCTGATGAAATTGCAGCAATTGTATATCGCGAACGGTGCCTTTTCGGACTTTGAGGCAGGGACGGATCTTTCCGCGCTGGAAAATCTTACGGACATCGAATTTTATAATTGTCCGGATATGAGAAAGTTGCCGGAAGCCTTGTTTACAGCCCCGAATATCGAGTTGTTGAATTTGGCGGTGAATCCCCAAATCGGGTCTGCTGATTTTGAAGAAGGATTGGTGAAATTGGCCACGGGGGCTTCCATGAAAAAACTCCAGATCCTTTACCTCGGGTTTAATAAAATAACGAAAATCCCCGATGAATTTAAGAATCTGGAAAAATTGGGGAAATTGGAGTGTACTTACAATCAGGTGAAAACCATTCCTGCTTTCGGAAAGAAAATCAATTTCGTGCAATTGAATTTCGACTACAACCAGATCGAAGAAGTGCCGGTGGATGAAGAAGGATATTTCTGCGGCTATGAAGATGTGGAAACCATATCCTTCACCAACAATAAGATCAAAGTATTCCCGAATATTTTCGATGCTCAGTCGGTATACGTAATGGCATCCGTCAATTTCTCCAACAATGAGATCAGCGAATTTCAGGGCGGAGCGGATTTCAGGGGTGTAAATGCAGGCACGCTGTCGCTGGCAGGAAACAAGCTGAAGACTTTCCCGAAAATATTGTTTGAGAAAAATTCGCGGATCACGGCTTTATTGCTGAGCGGCAACGGTATGGAAGAATTTCCGGATGGTTCGCTGAAGGGTGAATATACCTGGTATTTGCAGACCCTCGATTTGACAAACAATAAGCTGTCCAAATTGCCGAAAGAGCTGGATGCTACTACGACGCCTTATCTGTACGGCATCGATATGAGTTACAACCGCTTCAGCTCCTTCCCGACCTCTCCTCTGAACGTGGATCACCTGACCGCTTTCGGACTGAGTTATCAACGCAATGCCAACGGCGACCGGATTATGCGCGAATGGCCGACGGGGATCAGTAAGTGTCCCAGTCTGCGTTACCTGCTGCTGGGGGGGAACGATCTGAGAAAGATCGACGATACGATATCGCCGAACATCAACATTTTTGAGATCAAGGACAATCCGAATATCGTCATCGATGTGTCGGCCGTATGTGCTTATATCAAAGCCGGATATTATATGCTGATCTATGATCCGTCGCAGGATATCCGGGGTTGCGATGCTTTGAACCTGGATAAATAAACACGGATTATGAATAAGAAAATACATATGAACATTCTGTTGAAAATAGCAATCGGCTTATTTGCCGGTTTAAGTTTGCTGACGGCCTGTGACGACTCGGACGACGAATTGGTGACCGGATTGACTCTTGGCGCAAAAGAATTTACGCTTGGAGCTGAAGGAGGTACGGAGAGAGTGAGCGTGACCGCCGGAGGTAAATGGGTTGTGAAGGTGGACCAGCCCTGGGTCAAAGTGATGCCTGCCAACGGCGTGGGCAGCGTAGAGTGCGAGGTGGTGGTCGATACCACCTTGTCGAATCAGGTGCGCCATGCAGTGGTGACCTTTATCCACGAAGGACAGAGCGGTGAGCAACTGGAAGTACACCAGACCGGTTACGGCAAGATGATCGGCTTGAGCGAAAAGGAAATGGAAATCGAGAATATGGGCGAGTACGATCACCGTTATTTCGATATTTCCGTTACTACGAATGTGCCCTTCAAGGTGGACATTCCCCAGGAAGCCAAAGCCTGGCTACATCTCGAAAAGAACAACACTACTCCCTCGGTCAACCTGGATTTCGGTGCCCGTCCCCGCACTACGAAAGTGCGTTTTGAGTGGGATATGAATACCGACCCTCAGACCCGGGAGGCCTTGGTGGCTTTTGTGCCGCTGAATGCCGGGGATACGCTCGAACAGGAAGCGGCCCTGCTGGTGAAACAGGAGGCTGCTCCGGAAATCAACGACGACCGGGCCGGGGATTCCACCGCGCTGATCATTATTGCCGCCAAGTTCAGGTGCGGCTCGTGGAATACCAGCGAGAAGCTGGATTATTGGGCCGGAGTGACGTTGTGGGAAAAGACGGACGAAGGAGTGACTACGGAGATGATCGGCCGTGTCCGCTCGGCAGAATTCCGCTTGTTGAATACTAAGGAAGGCCTGCCTGTGGAACTCGCTAAGCTGAGATATCTGGAGACCCTCACTGTTTCCGGTAATACCAACACTTCGCTATTGCCTGACAATTTTAGCATGGGAACAGCCCTGGCAGGTTTGAAACATTTGAAAAACCTGACTGTGGAGGCTTATGGACTGACGTCGGTCAATCCGGCGACCGAGTTGAAGGAACCGCGGCTCGTCCTTGAATATCTGGATTTGGGAAGCAATAACTTTAACACTCTGCCTTCCACTCTCACTAAGAATAACTTCCCGAAACTCAAAGCCCTGCACTTGAGGGCCAATCGTAGGTACGGTTCGTTGACCGACATGAAAAACGGCTGGCGTGATAATGCGGGAATGAAGATCGATGCTTCAGGTTATGCCTTTAAAACTTTGCTGAAGTGGGAAAATCTGGAAGAACTTTATCTTTCGTATAACTATATTTACGGACAATTACCGGACATGAAGAGTGAATGGGATGTGAAACCGTATACGGACGAACAGATCGCTACCAACGACACCTTGAACAGTGCGGCGGACAAAGGATTTCTGAAAACGGTTCCCCGGGTATTGCCCAATGTGAAACATTTTGCCATCAACCTGAATTTCCTGACCGGCGAATTACCCGATTGGTTGTTATATCATCCGCGTTTGGCACTGTTCGATCCCTTTACCTTGGTTTTCACTCAGGAAAACGGTTACGACCCCGACGGGAAAGTGCCTGCATTTACTAATGTTCCCGCTAGCCTGGATTATTTCTATACGTTCTATCCGGCTGCAAAGCCTACAAAAAATGAATAGTTATGAAGAAGAGACTTTTGATGATATTGGCTGCCCTGGCAGTATTGTGCGCTGCATGTTCCGATGAGGAAACCCCGCTTCCCGGCGGGGGGGCGGCGCCTGTGATCGATGTGCCCGAGGGGGCGAATCCCGGCGAAATGCTGGTGAAATTCAAGCCTGAGGCTGCCCCTTTGCTGAACCGGCTGACTACCCGGGCCGGAGGAAGTGTTCTGACCCGCTCCGGCATCCCCGATATGGACGCCGTACTCGAACGGATAGGGACGTACAAGTTGGAACGCGTTTTTCCGGTGGATGCAAGAACGGAACAACGGTCGGCCGAAGCGGGACTCACGCTTTGGTATGTGATCCATTTTGACGGACAAACCGATCTGGCCCAGGTGGCGCGGGATCTGGCGCAAGTGGCCGATGTGGCTAAGGTGCAATATAACCGTCCCATACAGCGGGCTTATGATCCGTCCCGGAAACCGGCCATACTCGCCGGGGGTAAAAACCGGATGGTGCGGGCTTCCGCCCTCGCGGCCGGGAATGCTCCTTTCAACGATCCGGGGCTGGCATTGCAATGGAGCTATATCAACGACGGTTCGGCCCTCCAGCCAGGGGAACTGAACGAACGCGGGGAAGAGATTGTCGCCGCCGTATCGGGAGTGGATGTGAACTGTCTGGAAGCCTGGAAGCGTTGTACGGGGGATCCCTCGATTATCGTAGCTGTGCTGGACGAAGGTGTGATGTGGAGCCATCCCGACCTGAAGGACAATATGTGGGTCAATGAAGCCGAGACTTATGCTTCAAAAGAAGATGCCGACGGCAATGGCTATGCCGGCGACCGCTATGGCTATAACTTTGTTTCCGATATGGGTTTCATTTCGTTCGACGGTTCTACCGACACCGGACACGGCACTCACGTTGCCGGAACGATTGCCGCTGTGAACGGAAACGGGGTCGGCGTTTGCGGTATTGCCGGAGGCGACGGCACGCCCAACAGCGGGGTGAAAATCATGTCGTGCCAGATTTTTTCCGGCGATTACGGGTCGAATTTTTACCAGGAGGCCCGCGCGATTAAATACGCTGCCGACAATGGAGCCGTGATCCTGCAATGCAGTTGGGGAGATGACTCCGGCCTTTCCAGTCCGTTGACGAATGTGCCGGGATATACCACCGACGAGGAGTGGATCAAAGCCTGTCCACTCGAAAAAGAAGCTTTGGATTATTTTATCCATAATGCGGGTTCGGCCAATGGGGTGATCGACGGAGGCATTGTAATTTTTGCCGGAGGAAACGAAAATTCCGCTATGGCCAGTTATCCTTCCGCTTATCCCGACTATATTTCTGTATCGGCGGCGGCAGCCGACGGCACCCCGGCTTCCTATACCAATTACGGCCCCGGCATACAGATCGCTGCACCGGGAGGCGATAGCTTCTACCACAAAACAGATAAAGGAATCATCTATTCGACGATACCTCCCCTCGAAGGTGAATTGTACGGTTATATGGAGGGGACTTCCATGGCTTGTCCGCATGTTTCGGGTGTAGTGGCGCTGGGATTATCCCATGCGGCTAAACTGCACCGCCATTTCAGGGCCGACGAGTTCCGCGAACTGATATTGCAGTCGGTGAATCCGGTGGAACCCTATTTCCCGGATACGAAAGTATATTACGATAAATATTCGCTGTACGGATCGATATCGCCTGTTTTAATGGAACTTTCCTCCTACCGGGGCAAGATGGGATCGGGCTTGATCGATGCCGATAAATTGCTGGACGCCATCGAGGCCAACGGAGTGGAAATGACGGTTCCCAATCTTTACGTAGCAGTAAACGGCATGGCGAAAATCAATTATTCGAAATATTTTAAGAACGGAGAGCAGATGACTTTTGCCTGTACGGTGGAAGATGGGGCTGTGGCTGCGATGTCGACGGAAGACCGGGTTAATTTTATCCTGAAAGGTCTGAAGGAAGGTTCGACGAAAGCAGTGGTTACGGCCAGCGACGGTTCGGAAAAGGAATTTTATATCACTGTCCGTAAAAACAATGGCTGGCTTTAAACAAGATAAGGAATGGGTGTTCGGTTTCGGATAGGGATAGTTTTGGCTTTAGCTCCTGCGCTCCTTTGGGCGCAGGAGGCAAAACGCGGAGTGGGGGGACTCGATTCCCTGCTCGATCCGCCTTTGCTGGCAGGAAAGCAGATCCTTCGATTCGATATCCCGGAACAGCAGTTGGGCGATTTGTCCGAAGACGATGCTCCTGTTACCTACCGGTTCGATTTCCGGAATGTAAGCGAGGAACCCGTGGTTTTGACCCGGGTGGTTGTATCCTGCGGTTGTACGGAGGCGAGCCTGGATAAGAGGATCGTGGAGCCGGGAGAACGAGGGACGGTGACGCTGGTTTTTAACCCTTCGCAACAGGCGGGGAGCGTCTATAAAACGGCTTTTGTATATACGGCATTGTCCGACAGGCGGCCAGCGGCCAAGCTTGCTTTGCTGGGGAAAGTACGGCCGCCGGCCGATCGTTGGGTGGATTATCCCTATCCCTTGGGCGAATCCCTACGGATGCGACAATCTGCGGTACGCTTTCGAAACCTGATGCGCACGGAGAAACGTACGGAGCGGGTGGTATGCGTCAATAGCGGGGAGAAGCCCTTGAAGCTATCGGCTCTGCTCTGTCCGCCCTATGCCACCTTCCGCACGGAGCCCGAAGTCATCGCTCCGGGCGAAGAAGCCGACCTGGTGGTAACGGTGGAAGGTGCGCTTTTACCCGATTCCGGAAACGGCGGGATGAGTTTTACCATTGTCGTCGATGGATTGCCGGGAAGGCCTTCGGACCGCACTTTGCAGGTGAATGTGTTTACAATAGAAACGCCAGCCGGATCCTGAGGAATCGGTAAGTCTATGGACTTATTTTTTGTCGGTGCTTTGTTTTATGTTGTAAAACTAAGCGTCGTTTGTAGTTGATTTTGATAGATAACTTATTTAATTGGAGAGAATTATGAATATACTTTACAGAATAATGGTGTTGCTGGCCTTATCGGTCGGATTGCTGGCCTGCGACGATGACGATAAAGAAGAGGTGAAGCCGACGCTTGAGGTTAACTATGCCAATATTTCCGGCACTTGGCGACTTGCCGAATGGAACGGGGAGAAGCTGGAAGATGCCCGTTATTATTACATCACCTTCGACCGGAAAGCGGTGGAAGGAAAACGGAGTTTTCTGATCCATACCAACCTGAACAGTGCTACTTCCCAGCGTGTATCCGGTGCTTTTGTGCTGGAACAGGACGATGAATTGGCGGACTTGATCAGCGGGACTTACGATTATCGGTTGAGCACGGACGATGCCTGGTCGCTCGAGTACGTGATCACCGGTCTGTATGAGGATTCCATGGTATGGACGGCCAAGGACGATGCTACAGAAGTCCGGGTATATAAACGTTGCGACGAAGTGCCGGCGGATATTCTGGCGGGGAGCAGGGCCTCGATGCCTTGATTCGGACGATACGGATTGTGCTTTACCTCCGCTTTCCGGGGAAAAGGCTCCTCCTTCCTGCGGATGGGGCGGAGGTATGCGCAAATCCTTGTTGCCGGGTCGGTGGCTTCGCTTACAATGGACGAAGGTCGTGCGACAACCGGTAGCGATGGAGTTGAGTTGCCGGAGTATCCGGCATAATTTTCCCGGGAAAGGACGGGATCAAAATTTTTGCGGGCTGTCTATAAGAAGGAGTTTATGATCCGGGAAGATTTTTTCCGGGTGCTTGTCCGTATTGCTTTTCCGGCGATGTTGCCGGTGGTGGGGCTGGGGATGTGGTTGCTAGGGTTCGGGCCGGTGACGATTGTAAAGTTTCTGGC
>CAJKZL010000120.1 GCA_905204385.1 uncultured Odoribacter sp.
TTGTTCGGAGCCAAAAACGAGACCTCCGATGACCGTTACGGATTCGATGTGGCCGGGCGCAATAAAGAAATCAACCAAGGCAATGTCCAGGTGGTCTATAAATACGGAGAAGTCTTTCGGCAAAAGGCGGGACTGTCGGCGGAGTTCGGACAACTCTATAACCTGGATACCCGGAACAACGGCACTCATTTTGCCTTTGCAGCCCATTATGTGGTCGACTGGAAAGGGTGGAACGTCAAGGCTCAGTTAGCCACTTATGCCATGTATCCCAAAAACGCTGCAGCCGACGATGACGGGCTGGTCAGCATGACGGCCTACGGCGCACCCTATCTCGTGGCAGCCAAGGGAAATATTTACGTGGTCAGCATCTCCCGGGAGTTTAAATTCAGGAAAAAATGGCTCCAACGAATGCTGTTCTACCGGGATTTCGGCTTACTCCAAAAATGGAAAAGCGGTTTCAAAAACAGCCAGCAAAGCGTCTTCGGTATTATGATGAATACGGGTCCCGTCACCACCTACGTAGACTATGCCATGGGATTACATCATGCCTGGCTGGGTCCCGACTGGAATGCCTTCGGCCCGGGGACCGTCAGCAATTCCTGGCATGCACGCTTCAACATTAACATCGGATATTATTTCTAACCCTTCGGTCATGTTCCAGGATTTAATCGAAATATATGCCGAACGCTGGCCGTTTTTCTTGTCACTAACCGGGCAACACCTGGAAATTTCCCTTATCGCCATCGTCGCCGCCCTGATCATTGGCCTGGGATTGGGAATACTGATCAGCAGATTCCGGCAATTACGGGGAATCGTCCTCGGACTGACCAACCTCATCTATACCATTCCCTCCATTGCCTTGTTCGGTTTCCTGATCCCCTTCTCCGGCATCGGCGACGGCACAGCGATCATTGCCTTGACCGTTTATGCTCTTCTGCCTATGGTGCGAAATACTTATACCGGCATCACCGGCATCGATAGGGAAATCACCGAAGCCGCGAGAGGAATGGGAAGTACTCCCCTTCAAATGCTTTTCCGGATACAGCTACCATTGGCTTTTCCGGTAATCCTCTCCGGGCTACGCAACATGGTCGTGATGACGATTGCGCTCACCGGCATTGCAGCCTTTATCGGCGCCGGAGGACTGGGAGTAGCGATCTACCGGGGAATCACCACCAACAACAGCGCCCTCACCCTGGCCGGGAGCTTACTGATCGCCTTGTTAGCCTTACTGACAGACTGGTTAATCGGTCGTTACGAAACACATTTTAAGAAAAAACGTAGATTAAATAGTTGATAAAACGACGCTTATGAAATATACGGTTCTACTTCTGACCCTTTATCTGCTTGCAGGTTGTCATCCCCGCGAAGAGGCGGTCCGCATAGCTACCAAGCCCATGACAGAGCAATTCATATTGGGAGAGATGCTCCGGCTGATCATCGAAAACGATACCGGACTGAAAGTCGAAGTCACCAAAGGCATCGGAGGAGGCACAAGCAATATTCATCCGGCCATGCTAAAGGGAGATTTCGATCTCTACCCCGAGTATACAGGCACCGGTTGGCTGGTAGTTCTGAAAAAAGATACGGTTCCTTCCTCCAAAAAATTGTGGCAGCAACTTGTCCGCGAATACGAGCAGAAATACCATCTGAAATGGACTGCACCCTACGGTTTTAACAACACCTATTCACTGGCGGTCAACGAAAACAAGGCGCAGGAATACGGCTTGAACAACTTTTCCGACTTAGCCCGTTATCCCAATGAATTCGTATTCGGGGCCGAATATGACTTTTTCGAAATCCATAAAGGATACCGAGCCCTTGCGGAATTATACAAACTGAAGTTTAAAAAGACCCGGGATATGGACATCGGTCTGAAATACGAAGCCATCAAATCCGGAAAGGTAGACGTCATGACCGTCTTCACCACCGACGGCCAACTCCAGGGAGCCCAATTAACACTCTTAGAGGACGACAAAGATTTTTTTCCCTCTTATTATTGCGCCACGGTAGTGCGGGAAGAAACGCTGGCCAAATATCCGGCATTGACCGCCGCTTTGAAAAAGATGGAAGGCATCCTCACCAACGAGGAAATGTCGGCATTGAACTATCAGGTGGATATCGCCGGAATGCCGGAACAGGAAGTCGCCCGGAATTTCCTGCAAAAGAAAGGATAGCTGTCTTCCGAATCTCGCTATTCGCACTAACATTCAGTCCCATGAGTACACCCCTTATCCGTTTCGATCAGGTAACCGAAGCCTATGGTGAACATACCGTACTGGACAAACTTAACCTGGATATTCTATCCGGAGAATTTGTGACGGTCATCGGTAGCTCAGGCAGCGGTAAGACCACTCTGTTAAAACTAATCAACGGTTTGCTGTCTCCCACAAGCGGAACCGTCTATATCCACGGCATCGATATATCCAAAGAAAACCAGAACGTTCTGCGCCGAAAGACCGCTTATGTCATCCAGCGCAGCGGCCTGTTCCCTCATATGACCGTTCGCAAAAACATCGGCTATGTTCCTGGTTTACTGAACCGGAAAAACAAAGAACAAACCCGCACAGCCGTAGAACGTCTGATCCGGATGGTAGGCCTGGAAGAAGAAATGCTCAGCCGCTACCCCGCCGAACTGTCCGGAGGACAACGTCAGCGGGTGGGTATTGCCCGTGCATTGGCGGCAGAACCGGAAATCCTGCTCATGGACGAGCCTTTTGGAGCGGTAGACGAAATTACACGCAAAATGTTACAGAGTGAGATCAGCCGCATCCATCAGGAATTGGAAGTCACGATAGTCTTTGTGACCCATGATATACGCGAGGCCCTGACCTTAGGTAGCCGGGTACTGATCATGAAAGACGGCCGGATCGAGCAAGATGCTCCTCCGGGCGAAATCCGGAATGCTCCGCGTACAGAATTTGTCAAACAGTTGATTACCTCCTGACGAATGTGACATACCCGGGAAATTATCGTTATCTTTGCTCATGAAATACCGGGATGAGGAAATCTTAAGAAAATGGTTTGCTGTCTTATAAACTCTAAAATATGGAATTAACTTACATCGACCACAGCGGCTTTGTCATCGAAGGAAAAGATTTCGCTCTTTTATTCGATTACTATCAGGATACTCCAGACCGGTATGTGCATCTAAAATTTTTGCAACGGCCGGGACGGCTCTATATCTTAAGCACCCATTCGCATCCTGACCATTTCAATCCGGAAATATTAGACTGGAAAACAGAGCGGCCGGATATCCGGTACATCTTGTCCGAAGACATCCGGGACCAGGGAAAAGCCTGCTACCATGATGCTGTTTTTTTGAAAAAAGGAGAAGAATGGAACGATGACTTGCTTAAAGTGAAGGCCTTCGGTTCCACGGATATCGGCATTTCTTTTCTGGTGGACGTGATGGATAAAAAGATATTTCATGCCGGCGACCTGAATAATTGGCATTGGCGGGAAGAATCCACCCCTCAGGAGATCAGCGAAGCCGAAACGGCATACCTGAACGAATTGGAAACGCTGGCCCAGTACACGGATTACGTAGATCTGGCTATGTTCCCGGTCGACCCCCGACTGGGAGAAGACTACGCCTTGGGGGCCCGGCAGTTTATCGACCGCATCCGCACCCGTCAATTCGTCCCTATGCACTTCTGGAAAGATTACGAAAAAGCAAATGCTTTCCGGCCTTGGGTAGAAAAACAGGGGGGAAGGTTCATTCCGGTAGAAAAGAGTTCAGAGGTTAAAGCTTACAGTATATAGTTTAAAAGATAGCAATTATGGAGGTAAAAGGAAAATTCGATCATTTCAACTTCAATGTATTGGATCTGGAAAAAAGTATCCGTTTTTATGAACAAGCATTAGGACTGAAGGAAGTACGCCGCAAAGAGGCGGAAGACGGATCTTTCGTTTTGGTTTACCTGGGCGACGGACAAAGTCATTTCACCCTGGAGCTGACTTGGTTGCGCGACCGTACGGAACCCTATGATTTAGGGGAAAGCGAGTTTCATCTATGTTTCCGTGTTCCGGGAGATTACGCAAAGGTCAGGGAATACCATAAATCCATGGAGTGCGTATGCTACGAAAATACCGAAATGGGATTGTATTTTATCTGCGACCCGGATGGTTACTGGATCGAGATATTACCCTCGGAATAACGACAAAAGGTGGAATCATCCCGCTTCCCGGGCAAAGGAGTTAAAGGTCGTATGCCATTTTGTCCGGGGACGGGTGAAGTTTTGCAGAGAGCCCTACAACTCAAAAACCCTTGAGGTCATCCTTCCTTTCCCTTCGACGACAATCCGGTCGGAATAGATCTCCACCAGCCCATAAGCATTCTTATCTTTTGTCTCTATCATTCCTTCGACGGTAACCACCGGTATACGGTTGAAAAAGGCAAATCCGCCGGCATGGTGATGCCCGCTGAAGATAGCCTTAACACAGGAATAAGGACGAATGACCTCCATCACCTGCTCATCGTTTAAAGCCGAAAAGGGCGTCCGCGGATAAAAGGGATGATGGCTGAAAATTATCACCTGACGGCCTGCCTTTTCACTTTTTTCCAGCAATCGGTTCAACCACTCCAATTGCCGGGCACTCACTCCGCCATTCCACGAGGCCCCCTGCACCCCACCACCGGCCTCGATACGGGCTTTTATGGCCTGAAATTCCTTCTCTTTTTCGGTTCCTTCCACGTTTGAATAGGAAGCGACCTCATTGGAATCCATGAAAATAAAAACCCAGTTTTTCTTCCGAAAAGAATAATATCCGGCAGGCATGCCCAGCTTTTGAAACAAAATCCGGTTATCCTTCACTTCCTTATAATCATGATTTCCGGTCACATGATATACCTTAGCTTTCAACCCTTTCAGACACGACAGGATCGTATCGGAATCGGAAAAACTCCGGTCCGTAAGATCGCCCAGGTTAACGGCAAATCGAACTTCCCGACTGTTGAAAAATTCTACGCTTTCCCTTATTTTTTCCAGAGAATTTCTATAATAACGGTTTCCTTGAGCATCGTGGTCCGCATACTGGGCATCAGCAAACAGTCCGAAACGGATCAGGGGTTTCCCGACTTGTGCGCATGCCCCTTGTGGGACTACAGCCAGAAAAAAGACATAGGCCATCAGTAAATTTCCGATAACTTTCATTATTCACAACGTTTTTGAAGATACACTATTTTTCTCCCGCCCCCACTGTCTCTCCCTCCAGACTCGATGCTCCGGGGAAAACAACACGAATATACATCTTTTACTTTAGATTTCCCTTCAGAAAATAGATTTCCACGCCTATTTCGCAGTAACTAAATTTGTATTTATCCGTTGAACAGAAATAAAAACCTTCCCGCCATGAAAAAAGGAAAAAACAACATTTGGCTAACCGTCGGAGTCATCCTCATCTGTGTCCTGCTTCTTTACTGGCTTTTCGCCCGCACTTTGCTGGTGGAAGACGATGAATTGGAAACTACCGCTGTTCCTGCAATGATCATGGATTCGCCCGGCGAGTAAGATTTCGCCGGATGACTTCGTCCATTGCGTATTTGCCTGCGCCTGCCCATAGAAGCACGACGTACATGCCTGCATACAGCAAAGCCATTTCTTTCACTGCAAAGGGATCCTGGCTGTGAATCACAAAAAATGCCGTCATCATGCCGAAAATCAGGGGCAAAACGGCCAGACGGGTCATCAAGCCGAAAATCAGGAACAGCGGCCACCCCACCTCCGCGAACAGGATGAGAATTAAGGAGAAAGTACTGCTCACCCCTAAAGGATCAGGAAAAGTCTCCGACAAATTCCCGAACGAAGACAATTTTGCCCAACCATGCGTCAGCATCATGCACCCGGCGAATAAACGCAAAAAAAGCAATGCCCCGTCCAGATGCCGGCGGTCCGAAGCAACTAATTTCAATAATAAATCCCTCATACCCGTTAAATTTTGAATGTATTTCCCCTGACACACGGACTCCTCACCGTGAAATCCCTAAGTCCTGGCTCTCTACCGGAGGATCGTTCGTTTGCATCCTTTAACGTAAAATCTCAGAAAAAGTTCAAGCCGCCACGACGAATACCGCCCCCTGTTTCCCGCCGCTTCAGTCGCAATCACAATCGCCGATACGCAGCAGGTCGTAACTCAATGTTATGCTTGCTTGCAAAGGAAATAACCTGTCTTTGAAGAGAGATGGCTTTTTGACGATTTCTTTTATGCCTATATCGACCTGGCACGCCATATTCAAATGTTTGACGATCCGGTGTTCGTATCCCAACACTATGCCGGCATGCCAACAATCCAGACAATCCGAAATATCCTTTTCCACGTACAGTTCGGGAGAAGAAAATGAGACTATGGCCTTCGCATCCGGAACGTAAGCACCGTAAAAACCGAATAGAAGGCTGGCTTTATTGCAACTCAGCCTATATTTGAGGTATACCGGGATACGCAATTGCCTCAGCCTGAAAGCCACTGTTTGCTCACCCTCCGAAGGGAACTCCCAGTTCTCCAGGCTCCCTCCTTTCTCACTATACTTCAACTCGCTATAATTAATTTCGCTACCCAGAAACCATTTCCGGTTAAAAGGAAAAGTCATTTTTAAACCCACCAGAGGCTTAACCGCTATTCCCGGACGGTGAAAAGGAGTCAACCCGGCAATCTCCCCTCCCGCCTGCAAAGCAAAGGCAGCATCAAAATCCCTTTTCCGGACCAACTGCGCCTGGCTGCCAAAGACTATCCCGAAGATCGACAGACATACGATAGCCCATCTCATGGCAAAGGAAGCGCTTGAAGTGAAATTCCCCCGGCTGTTTGCTCAGCATTGGCAGTCTCGAAAACCCATTGGCGTACGCCCTTGAAGTAATTCAGCAGATAAGTCAAGCCATTCCATTCGATGGCGATTTCAACGCTTACCGTTTCAGCGACATGGTAGCGTCCCTTCAGCACGACCGATATTCTTCCGAATACAGGATCGTCGATCACCTGATTACCGGCGAAATCGTAGCTTCCGGGAGTAAATCCCTCCGAAACCTGCAAGGCAGGCACTTCCAGATAGAATTTAGGGCCATCCTGCAGAATGACCTGTTCGTCCATGCTCAGATTCAGGAAATTATTCTCCCAGAAAAGGTTCAGCGTAGCCTGTCCATTAATCAATTGTTCGGTGCCATCATACAACTCCCCCTGATAAATCCCCGATATGATCTGGGCGAACAAAGGCCGGGGACGCTGTAAAAGATAGGTGATGTGAAAATTCTTTAAATTGCCTACTTCATCCAACAATCCCTCTTCCCCCTGGTCAGCCAGAAGCTGCCGTAAAGAAGACTTGTCGAACTCCAGGTTCAACCAATTCTGATCGCCATCCGGCTTGAATCCGTAATAAACGTCGTAATCCCCGATTTTCACGTACTTCCCCTGGAAATAATACCGATAGCTGTAATTGACATTCCCGGGAGTACGTACATCGACATGCTTGGAAGAAAAAACAATCTCATCCCCCGGTAAAAAAAGCAGGTTCTTTTCGTCCATCAGATAGCGTACATAGCGTTTCAATCCCGGCGACATAAAGGTATAAAACTTATAATCGGAATCTATGTCGTAGACATACCAGGTTCCTTCACGCATCACATCCTTATAGTCTTTTGCCTTATCATGACAGGAAGCTGCTCCTATTCCGAACAGAATGCCTATACACCCTAAAATCAACGTTCTCATATCTTACCGGATTATAACCGTTTGCAGTCGAACAAATGTAGTAAAATTCAGACTTAGTCCAAACTTCCCGGGGTGTATTTACGATTTTAGACAGTCCTGCCGCAGCAGGAAGAGCGGAGGACTGTCTAAATGTACTTAAGGCCGGCTAGCCCGGTCTTCAGGCCACTTTTACCTGCTGAAAGGCAGATTCGATAACGGCTGCAGTCAAGGATAATCCCACTCTTCCCAGAGAGATCGTATATCCGGCCTCGGTTTTTCCACAATATCCCGGCACCACCGCTATTCCCTGCAAGTCCTTAAATTCCTGCCTCACCGCCTGGCAACTTTCTTCCCATAAGATCTCGGGAGCCCCGAAGTTTCCGTTTGTACGGACAAAATTGCGCGAATCTTTCCAAACGGCATCCGGAAATAACTTACTAAACATCAGGGACGCCAGTATATCGCCTTTGGCAAGGATATAATCCTTCATATATAGCGAGGAATCTATCAAAACCGCTACATTGTGCAATATGCTATACAGTTCCTCCAAATGAGACTGCATCAAGACCAAGTCTTCCTCCAGCTTTATCCCTTCCG
>CAJKZL010000121.1 GCA_905204385.1 uncultured Odoribacter sp.
GGGCCTGAAGGGCATTTCTCGGAGGTCCGTGCCGGCGGGCTTCCGGCCTCCTCCTTCGGGGAGGCCGGGAAGGAAACCGCCTTCAGTCTGCCAGGCACCGAGCGGCCGCCTCGGGCTTCGCTCGGGGCTTCGCCCCTATTTCTCATCGGAGAAAGGGGCCGATGGTATTTGCCTGCGCTCTTCAGGGCGAAGCAGCGGACGGTTGGGACAAAGCCCGGCCGCCGGGCGTGCGGTCGGGGCGAGCGCTTTTGACGGAGTCGACGGCCGGGGCGGGCAATTATGACCGCACAAAAAAGTGTTCTGACGAAAAGTCTTTTGGTCATAATGCTTTTCTTCCTTCATAACGTCACGTCTTTACGGACGGAGCCAAAGGATGATCGGGTCGGCATTTTTGGCAAAACGGTGCCGAAAGATGTCGCTCCGGGCAAGGAGAATGTCGCCGCCGTCCGTGTTCTCGGTGCGGCGGGGCCGCTATAAAAGTAGGAAAAGGAAGGGGCCGTCTCTTTCGGCTCTCCCCCGTCGAATCCTCTCCCGAGAACATCCCATGACCGGCGAAGAAAAGCTCCACAGCCTCGGCCTCGCCCTGCCGCGCCCCTCCGGTCCCGCGGACGTCTACCGCCGCGCCCGGCGCGGCGGAAATCTCGTCTATGTGGCGGGCCACACGCCCAACATCGACAGCCGTCTTCAACCCGAGTACGTGGGCGTCGTGGGGCGCGCCATTACGCCCGCGCTCGCCAAGAAGGGAGCGCAGCTTTCGGGTCTCAACATCCTCGCGGCCCTCAAGGCCGAAGTCGGGAGCCTCGACAAGGTGAAGGGCTTCGTGCAGATTTTGGGCTACGTTCGAAGCGCTCCGGACTTCGGGGGCCAGCCCGGCGTGATCAACGGCGCGTCCGAACTCTTCGTCGCGCTCTACGGGGAAGGAGGACTTGCCGCACGCATGGCGCTCGGCACGAACGAACTCCCCGAAAGGGGCCTGCGTCGAGATCTGCGCGATCGCCGAAGTGGAGCCCGACTGAGAAAGCTCAACAGCACGCGGAGCCGCGCGACCTCCTTGGCGGGATGGGTCGGGCGGCTCCGTTGACCATGGCATTCATGCCGGTGGTTAAGCGCGTAAATGCCTCCGGCTTTCCCTGTAAGGAAATCCAGTCGACCCCGTTTGTCGTTTCATAGACAGCGATGTAGGTAGGAGTCAGATTGGAATAAATCTCGATGCTGAAAGTTTCCCTGTATTCCAGCCCATTGACGTTATTCCGCACGATGAGGACTCCCGGAATGGTGATTTAATCTTCATAGCCTTTGGGACGTGTAATCAGCCAGTTCAGGTTTTGTGTTTTACCGACGGTGTCTTTTCCGATGATCCAGCGATAGGTGTAATCTTCCGGATGACTGTCTTCGGTATAGGTAATTGCAGGTTCCAATTGCAGCGTGTCGCCTATGTAGAGGATATGACTTCCTCCGTCTTCCGGCTGCAGGCCTTTCACGGACAATACATGTTCGAAATCGCGTGTCGCCAGACTGTCTTTGTCGTCGAGACAAGAGGTGTGGAACAGGACAATGACGGCTAAAATAAAATAGAATGTATTTTTCATAATGTATCTCCTCCGATTATTCGTCGAAATAAATCCGGTTATTGTTTTCATCGTATTCTTCGTGGTCTAAAAACCATTGTGTGGCTACCTGTATCCAATAATCGACAATGACGCTATTGCCGGGATCCGACCATTCCGGATCAGTGATTTTGCTGATTTCCAGAAATTTGATACATTTCCGGGGATGGTATGTAAGCTTTGCCAATTTAGAGTTGTTGGTCCAGAACAGAGGCGGGGTATTGACATTTTTCATGAAATCAATTTCTATGAATTGCAACTCCTTTATACCGGTTTTGAAGGTTTCGCCGGGAATCAGTTCCAGATAGATTTTGTAATCATCCGTTTCGTTTAATGCGCCTACATGGATAACCAGCAGAATGCTGTCCTCCGCCAGGCCTTTTCGGAAAGTTTGAAGGGTATCGAGACTGTATTGTACGCCGGCTTCCACATGCTGTGATTTTTCAGGGTTCACCCTGACTCGGTAGCTGCGGTCGTTTTCAAAATCGATCAGGCCGGACAGGCGGACCGGGATAGTCAGGGTGTAATCGTCTGCTCCCACTCCCAGGAAATAGGCGTTGAAAGAATAGCTTTCCGGGTATTTTACATCCCCATATTCTCCTTTAAGGATGTTCAGTGAACGGTAAGCGGTGTCTACCTGTAGAATGTCCTTTTCCTGACAGGCGGCTAACAGGCAGAAACTGAATATAAATGGATAAATAGTTTTCATGGTATTTGGATTTAATGGTTACTGCCCGTTCCGAAATCTATTTCGTATTGCGGCAAAGGGAAAGTATATGCTTTCGGATCTATTTGTATGGTAGTACCTAAATAGTTTCCGTTGTCGATGGCGTTTTTGTTGATTCGTTTATAATACCAGAATAACTGTCCTTCTCCCCTGAATTCACAAATGTATTCATGGGTAATTTCGTCGGCGATTTCGTCGTCGGTTGCGTTCAAAGCGACTTCTGTCGCTTTTCGGTTTTGCTTGAAGGTATTGAGTATTTCCCGGGGATCCTCGTTTATAGACGGATCGTTCAGGGCTGCTTCGCTGGCGATCAGGTACATTTCGCCCAGCTTGAGCATCGGTACCAAGGGGTCTCCGTAGTGATCACTATTTTCGCTGCTGGAGGAGCGTTTGTATTTAATCAGATTGATTTTGTTCAACCGGTTGTCGGCATGCCATGCGGTCAGGCGTAAATCGCCGTGAGTGTAGCAGTTGGTAGATTGGATAAAATCGCGGGAAAGTCCTTCGTACCTTGTGCGTGAAACTTCCAGTATGCTTTCCGTATATAAGCCGAATAGCAATTCCGGTACAAACAAGCGATCGGACTTGAGTTCGTTGCCATAAAGATCGGTTTCCGTAATTTCGTTTTCTTCGATAAAACGGAATTTGCCGCTGTTGATGACAAGATTGGCATTGTCGTAGGCCTGGCGGTAATCTCCCTGCCAGAGACACGCCCGAGCCATCAATCCGCATACGGCATAGTAGTTCATGCGTTGATTGCGACTGTAATTCAGGTATTTATCCCGGTAGGATTTGTCCATGACGATGGGGTCGTGGTTTTTGAGCAATTCCCGGGCTTCCGTCAGGTCGTCCAGTATGTATTTCAACACCTCGCTTGTGGTAAAGGACGTGCCGATAGTGAGTCCGAAATCGGTTTTGTAAGGCACTTTTTGGGAATTCGGATCGACACTTAAAGATGCATTGAACATCCTGACCAGATCGAAATACATATAGGCTCTTAAGCCGAGGGCTTCTCCCAGTAATGTTTCTTTTACTCCGGCTTCGAAAAGGGTACGTTCCTCTTCCCGGAGATGGGATATCAGCAGATTACAGTTTACGATGTTGTTATACATTTTACTCCAGACTTTCAGCAGATTGTTTTGGGCTTCTGTCGTCGTATAATCGAAGTTTTTCCATTTTTCCCGTTCCGGTTCGCTTTCGTTGACGGAATATTGTTGTCCTAAGGGTTCTGTCAGGGTGAGCGTGAGGTTTGCCCCGTAGAGCTCGGAGGAGCCCATGTTGATGTATACGCCTGTCAGTGAGGAGTAGTATCCGTTGGCCGTCTCGAACATTTCCTTTTCATCGGTTTCGGATTTGGGAAGGACGTCCAGCCAGTTGCCGCAGGAAGCGAACAGGAAACTGCTTAATAATGCACTGAGATATAAATAGGTTTTCATGTGTCTCGCGTTTAAAAGTTTATCTGGGCCGAAAAATTGAGGGTACGGGCAAACGGATACGAGAGCCCCCGTTCCTGTTTGATGGTGGAAACATAAAACAGATCGTTCATGGTGGCCGAAAACCGTAGCATGGAGATGAACTTCTGCTTCAGCCTTTCCGTTGGCAGGGTATAACTCAACCTCAGGGAAGTCAGGCTGAGTGTATGTTCATTCTGGACAAAACGGGAAGTCGACCGCGTGGGTGAAGTGTCTTTGATGCTTTTGTAGCGGGCGATGTCGCCAGGGGTTTTCCAGCGTTCTGTCAAAGCGCGGCGGTCGTTGTTTTTCATGTTGTTCACTCCTTCGATCTTCTCGTGCAAGGTGTAATTATACATGTCCGCTCCGGTGGAATAGTGGAAACTGCTGCCCAGGTCCAAACATCTGTATTTCAGGTTAAAACCGAAATAGCCTTCGAGGGTTGCCTCTTTGCATCCCACTGCCACCTGATCTTCCGGATTCCATGTGAAAGTCCTTTCCCCGCTTTGGGTCAGGAAGATTTCTTTCCCTGTTCCCGGGTCTATCCCCAGGCTTCTCACCGCGTAAATGGTATTCATGGATTGACCTTCTTCAAAAAGGAATACATTTACATTTTCTTTCTCGGCTTTTTTGCCTACCATATCGTTGTATTTTTTGAGGGCTTCCGATATGCGTTTGATTTTATTGGTGTTGTGCGTGCCGTTCAGATTCAGGCTCAGCATCCAATCCTTCGTTTTGAGGGCGGTGACCGTCAGGCTGAAATCGATGCCGCTGTTGGTCAGATCGCCCATATTGGTTTTATAGGTTTCGAAGCCGATGGAGGGGGCGATAGAGATATCGGTCAGGTTGCCTTTGGTGATGTTGTTGTAATAATTCAGGTCGAAGTTGATACTACCTTTTAACAAGCTGAATTCTAAGCCGATATTGCGATTCAATGTTTCCTGGCATTCCAGATCCGGGTTGCCCAGGGTAGATACCGAAGCTCCGGAAAACGGACCATAGGTGGGGTCTAGCCAGGTGTACAAACTCATGGCCTGATTCAGGGTGAAATTTTGGTTTCCGATGGTTCCGATGCTTGCCCGGACGGCCAGATTTTTGACGATATGCTGGTTTTCCATGAATTTCTCCCGGGAGATATTCCAACGGATGCCGGCAGACCAAAACGGAATAGTCCGCTGATTGCGTCCGAACAGGGAAGAACCGTCGAGCCGTCCGGTCAGATCTACGAGATAGCGGTTGTCGAAAGAGTAATTGAGGTTTGAGAAAGCGCCGGCGCTCCGGACGGTGTTTTCCGTTCCGGTAGGACGGCCGTATTGTTTGAATTGGGTGGCGTAAGAAAGATGAGCCAGCGCATCGTTCATAAATCCGGTGACAAGGTATGAATCGCTCCGGGTGTCCTGCTGTTTCAGTTCTCCGCCTACAATTCCCTGAAACAGATGTTTGTTTCGGTTCAAGGTGTACGATACGACCATGTTTCCGCTGAGAGTAAGACCGGAAGTGTTGTTTAGGGTATATTGCCCCCGGCTGAATAATACGTCCGGATCGTTGACCGTGTTATCGTTGTCTTTGATGTAACTGTAACTCATGGGTGAGAGATAGGCATCGGTACGGCCGGTTTCGCTGCTGATTTTGAAATTGCCTTTCAGTCTCAGGCCGGAGAGTAACTCCCAGTTGATACCCAGGTTGTTGTAGAAATCCAGATTCTCTTTGCCGGTGAAGCTACTAAGGTATTTAGCTTCGTATACCGGGGATAATTGTGAGTCGCTGATCCCGAGACTCATATCTGCCGGAGCGACATTGTGCAGACTGAGGGTACGGTAGTATTTTCCGTTTTCGTCTTTTTCCCGGTGGTAGGGTAAGGCTTGGGTATAGTTGCTGAAAGAACCGTAGGGAGATTCCTGACTGGTTACCCGGCTGAACTGCAGATCGTTGGTGATATTTAGTTTTTTGCGCTGATACAATAATTTTGTTCCGGCACTGATTTGATTGCGCTCCGAGCCTTTCATGACCCCTTTGGTGCCCCCACCCCCCAGGTTAATCTGATACCGGAGGCTGCCTTCTTTGCCTTTGGGCTGTTTGACACTGCCTTCGATAAAAAGGGAGTGGCGATGCTGGAAGGACACCTGGAGTGGTTTGGAGAGCCAGTAAGTATTTACTCCCGACATGATTTCTTTTTGGATGACATGGTAGGAATTGAGTTTACTGCCGGCGTCTTCTCCCGGCGTCGAAGCATCGAAAACGCCTGCCTGGCGTTGAAATTCCAATACTTCTGCCGCGTCCATCAGGTTGTAGGAACTGAGATCCGGTATTTGCAGGCTTCCGTTGAAGGTATAACTGATTTGCAATTTGCCGGCTTCCGGATTTTTGCTTTCGATGACAATCACGCCGTTGGCTGCCCGTGAACCGTAAATAGCAGCGGCGGAGGCGTCTTTTAAGATGGTGACGTTGGCTATGCGGTTCATGTCGAGGTCGTATACTTTTTCGACGGTGATTTCAAAGCCATCCAGAATAAAGACCGGCAGGCTGGTGACCGTTTTCAGGTTACTTTCAGAAATTTCAGGGAAACTGTTCTGGCCGCGGATTTCAATGCGGTCGGGCACCCGGTTCGGGTCGGAACCATACATTCCCCGCACGTCGATCACTTTGAAGGAGGGATCGAAAACTTTCAATGCGTCGAAAAAGTTGTTGATGTTGATGTTTCTCAGGTCGGCACCGTCTACCACAACGGCGGTCCCGGTGAAACTGTTTTTAGCTTTCGGATAATAACCGGTTGCGATAACGGTTTCCATTTCCAGGACAGCCGGTTCCAGCTGGATCTTTAAGTCGGTATTCCCGTTGATTTTAACCTGTACGGGGTTGTAGCCGATAAATGAGAAGAGGAGTTCGTCCTGCAAGGAAGTTACCCGGATGGTAAAATTTCCTTTTGCATCGGTAACCGTACCGACACTTTGGGCACCGTTCAGCATGACCGTGGCGCCGGGGAGGGGCTGGCCTTTCTCGTCGGTGACGGTACCTGTGATTTTGACATTTTGGGGTTTACCGTGCGCGGCGGCAATGTCGTTGGCAATCGAGATGACGATGGTGTTATTGATGATCTCGAAATCGAGTTTTAAGGGAGCCAGCAATTGTTGCAAGGCTTTCTGCAAAGGAAGACCGGAGATGGAAACGGTAACATTTTTATTGGCATTCACTTTTTCCTCGTTGTAGAAAATCTTATATCCGGATTGTTGTTTGATTTCTTGCAAGACATTCCGGAGAGGTTGCTGGCGAAAATCAAGCGTCAGGTTTTTCTGGGCCTGCGCTTCGCGGTTCAGTAGCAAACATCCGCACAGGATCAGGGAGAACAAAGTTGCTCTCAGGCAACTGCCGGCGGATTTTATATAGAATTGCTCTTTCATTTTCTTCATATTTGGGATTTGAATTTAGTGGGCCGATATTCCGTTTGCCGGAATGGGAAAGGTATAATTGGCGGCAGGCATATCTATGGGAGTGCCGTCGTAGCGGATCAGCCGGGTATCGTTCATGCGTTTGTAGAAAAAGAAAAGTTGTCCTTCTCCGTAGAACTCCCGCCCATATTCTGCCCGGATTTCTTCCGCTAGTTTCTCTGGGGTGAGAGTGCCTGCATTTTTAAGATCTTTGACAAAACTGATGTCCCGGTTGTCCTGCAACTCGATGATCCAGTCGGCCGCCTCCTCGGTACGGTTGAGCTCGTTGAGGGCTTCGGCCGCTATCAGGGCTACTTCTCCCAGCTTTATAAACGGGATGCGGACAGGCAGTTCTTTGGTTTCGCCGGTTGTGGACGTATAGCCGGACAGCAGAGATTCCCGGGAGAATTTCTCCGAAAGGATAAAGTGGTCGGTCGTATTGGTTTTGAGTTTGAACCAGTCCCGGTAACGGGTATCTTTTGCAGAGGGATAGATATGGGTGAAATCCCTGCAAGTCTCGATTTGCCGGGTTTCGAACAGATTTTCGGCCACCTGGGTCAGACCGTTCGGACCGGAAGCTATTCCGAAGATGTGTTCGCGGGAAAAACTTTTATCGCTATTGTATTTTCCCGGTCCAAAATAATAAAAGACCTGATAGGAGGCGTTCATTTGCCGGATGTGTCTGAAAGTGGTGTCGGCATAGTTGTATGCCTGCTGATATTCTTTTTTATAGAGATAAATCCGGGCCAGTTCGGCGGTTACAGCATAATAATTCATGTGAAAAGTCCGGAGTTTGCGGGAGAGCTTACCGGGCTCGTCATTGCTGGTGTTGGAAGCGATGAACAGGGGATCGGTTTTATACAAGAGGCGGGCAGCCCGCTTTAAGTCCCGGATGCTGTTTTCTAATAGATCGTCTGTAGAAAGAGCCGGGGATGATTCGGGTAAGAAAGAGGTCATATACGGCATGACCTTAAAATGGGAATCAACGGAAAGATAGGGATG
>CAJKZL010000122.1 GCA_905204385.1 uncultured Odoribacter sp.
TTTCTACTTTAAATATATATACGCTTCTCCACATTCCGGTTGTAGTTATATATATTCGTCACCAGACAGTTTTCTTTTTCTCTCGCCCCAACGGCAATCAGAGACTTTACCATAACTGTCCAGACGTTAAAAAGACGATCATAACCTTTTTCCTCAGTTACCATAGAGCTGAAGAACAGCAATTCCACAACCCGAAATAACTTAAAGTGGAGGATAAAGTCAGATTCTTATTCCCAGTCTCCAATTAAATTCCAACCACCTAACGCTAGCCCTGAAAGTGCCTGAACCCTCTCCCTCTATGCCTGCCAAAATTTAGCGTATGCCCAGAAATATACATCAACATACCTTCCTCCTAATATTTTAATGAAGAAGATGTCCGACTTTTTAAGGAAGCGGCGCAAAAATCGCAGATTTTTTAGTAAGTTTGCCATACTTTAATTCAAGTAATAAAAAAATGGCACAGACACCTTCTATACCTAAAGGAACACGCGATTATTCACCGGAAATTATGGTGAAAAGAAATTATATTTTCGATACCATCAAAGGAGTATTCAAATTATATGGATATATGACCCTGGAGACAACGGCTATGGAAAATCTCTCTACCCTAATGGGAAAATACGGAGAAGAAGGGGATAAATTATTATTCAAGATCCTGAATTCGGGAGACTTTATCGGTAATATCCCTGATGCAGAATTACTGGAAAGAAATAGCCTTAAGCTTACCAACAAAATTTCGGAAAAAGGATTGCGCTATGATTTAACGGTACCTTTCGCCCGTTTTGTGGTACAACATCAAAATGAACTCACCTTTCCTTTCAAGCGCTATCAAATACAGCCTGTATGGCGGGCCGACCGACCGCAGAAAGGGCGCTACCGGGAATTTTATCAATGCGACGTCGACGTGGTGGGCAGTGATTCCTTATTACATGAAGTAGAACTGATTCAGATGGTAGACGAAGTCTACCGTCGGTTGAAAATCAACGTCCGCTTGCTTATCAACAACCGGAAAATACTTGCCGGAATTGCTGAAGTAATCGGATATCCCAACCAACTGACCGATATTACTGTGGCCATCGATAAAATGGATAAAATCGGATTAGAGCAGGTAAATGCCGAACTCCGGGAAAAAGGTCTGACGGAAGAAGCCATCGGTAGGTTGCAACCGATCCTGTTGCTGGAAGGCAGCAATGAAGAAAAACTGGAGAAACTAAGAGAAATCCTGAAAGATAGTGCCGTCGGACTCAAGGGAGTAGAAGAACTGAATATAGTTTTCGACTATCTTCACAATCTGGAGATTACTACCGAAATTAAACTCGACCTAACCTTGGCCCGCGGTCTCAGCTACTACACCGGAGCGATTTTTGAAGTAAAAGCTTTGGACACTCAAATGGGCAGCATCACCGGAGGTGGACGCTACGACGATCTTACCGGAATTTTCGGTCTGAAAAATATGTCGGGAGTAGGGATTTCTTTCGGTGCCGACCGTATCTTCGACGTGATGAGCCAACTAGACTTATTCCCTGAAGATAATACGACAACCACCAAGCTACTATTTGTCAATTTCGGTCCTAAAGAAGAAAAGTATTGTCTTCCTCTGTTGAAGCAATTACGCAACGAAGGGATCAATGCCGAAATTTATCCCGAAGCAGCTAAAATGAAAAAACAAATGACTTATGCCGATAAAAAAGGTATTCCTTTTGTAGCCCTGGTGGGAGAAAGTGAAATGCAGGCAGGAAGAGTAGCCTTGAAAAACATGAAAACCGGAGAGCAAACCGATGTCAGCCTGGAAGAGTTGATCAGCCTTATTCAAAAACCGTAAACGACGGGTATATTATAACGAGCCGGTCCCACCGTTTCTAAAAGGAGTGGCATAAAAACGGGGGCCAGCTCGTTACCTACTAAAACCGAAACCTTATGCGGATATACAGAAAAGAACATCGTCCTCTGAAAAGCCATGGTTACGACTCCAGATGTCCCTAAATGAAAGAAGATCAGGGAACAGCAAACACCCGGCATACCGGGTTAGACATTCTCTTAGTGTGTGTTATTTTCAATTTTAATTCTTGATTTTAAATATATGGTACATCATATTTCACCTTCTCCGCTAACGTTTGAGACGATTGACAAAATTTTAAAAAACAACTATAAGCTTGCACTTTCCGAAGAAAGCAAAGCATTAATCCAAAAATGCAAAGACTATTTGGATCACAAAATCGAAACTGCGGCAAAACCCCTATATGGAATCACCACAGGTTTCGGTTCATTGTGTAAAATCAGCATCTCCAAAGAAGATCTCAGCCAGTTACAGGCCAACTTGGTGATGTCGCATGCCTGTAGTTTAGGAGAACCGATAAACCAGGACATTATCCGTCTGATGCTTTTATTAAAAGCTCATGCCCTCTCCTTGGGAAAATCCGGAGTGCAATTAGCTACGGTCGAACGCATCATCGACATGTTCAATAATAACGTTCTACCGGTGGTGCGTGAATTAGGCTCCCTCGGAGCTTCCGGAGACTTAGCTCCTCTGGCTAATTTATTCCTTCCTTTAATCGATGAAGGAGAAGTATGGTATAAGGGTAAGATTTGCGATGCCAAAGAAATCAATGCCAAATTTGGCTGGAAAGCAATCGCCCTGGGAGCAAAAGAAGGTCTGGCACTCCTGAACGGCACTCAGTTTATGAGTTCGCATGCCGTATACGCCCTACTGAAAGCCTTTAAGATTGCCAAATATGCCGACATCATAGGTGCTTTATCGCTGGAAGCCTATGACGGACGCATAGACCCTTTCCTACCTCAGATTCAGGAAGCGCGTCCTCATCCGGGCCAGATTGAAACGGCCCGCAACATCCGGGCGTTGCTGGAAGGATCGGAATTTCAGAGCCGGGAGAAAACGCGGGTACAGGATCCCTACTCCTTCCGTTGTATGCCCCAGGTACACGGAGCAAGCAAAGACAGTATCATGTATGTGGCTTCGGTAGTGGAAAGGGAAATCAATTCCGTCACCGACAATCCCACTATCTTTACAGAAGACGATCTGATCATTTCAGGAGGCAACTTTCACGGCCAACCTTTGGCACTGGTACTGGACTTCCTCAGTATTGCTCTGGCGGAATTGGGAAGCATATCCGAGCGGCGCACCTACCGGCTTATCTCGGGAGACCGGGGAAATATTCCGGAGTTTCTGGTTGCCAATCCAGGATTAAATTCCGGATTTATGATCCCCCAATATGCTGCAGCAGCTATTGTCAGCAAAAACAAACAATTGTGCAGCCCCTGTTCCGTTGATTCTATTCCTTCTTCCAACGAACAGGAAGACCACGTCAGCATGGGCGGTAATGCAGCTACCAAAACGGTTAAGGTTGCCGAAAATGTGGAAAGAATTCTGGCCATCGAGTTGATGAATGCAGCCCAAGCTATAGACTTACAAAGGCCCACCAAAACCTCTCCCTGGCTGGAAGATTTCCTGCAAGAATTCAGAACGGTGGTTACTTTCAACGACCAGGACCGGGTAATGTATAAAGATATCGATGCAGCAACGGATTTTCTGAAATACGGGGATTTTACCGATTTCAAATAAACAGGCAAAGCATCCGGAGTTTGGACGACAAATTCCGGATGCTCCCTTCACAGTTCATTGCGATGTTTCCGTAAATAACGGCTTAAACTTTTTTCAAGGATCAACAAGATAATAAATATCCCTGCTAAAATCACTATTCTCAAACAAACGCCTGAACAGGCTACCAATGAAAAACGGGGAATATCCAGCATCATAAAACTCAACAATATCAACAAAGCATCCAGATACATCAATATCCGAATGAATTTGAGCCGCTTGCTTTTTATTTCTTTCAAATTGTTTCCCATAACTGCCAATAAAGATAAGAATCCTCTCCGAAAACACAAAGTTTTTCCTTTTTTATCACAAAATATTTTTAATTTTATGGAATTCGAAGCCCAATGACATCTATAGGATGACAATTATTCGTATCAACACATAAAAAAGATATGCTATGAAAACCGTAAACTTGTTAACCGGTGTCTTTTTACTCTTTAACAGCGTTCTGTGGGCGCAAACAACGCCGCAAGATTCTTTGCTCGTTTATTATTCAAAATATCCCAGGCAAGCGATTCAGGATGCGGATCAAATGTATCAGCAAGCGATACAAAAAAAAGACAACCCACTACTTATTAAATCTTTAATCTTAAAAAACACTTATAGCCTCGAAATCAACCGGGACGATTATCCTGCCCTACTGACAAAATTGGAAGACTATATCCAAGGGGAAAAAGACATTATTGTCAAGAGCATCCTGCATTCTTATACCGCACAATTATACAGTAATTATTACAACAACAACAATTATCTTATTCGTCAGCGTACGTCTTTAAAAGAAGCTACATCCGACGATATCGATACCTGGAGTCCAAATTTATTCGAAGAGAAAATATATACTCATCTGACGGCCTCTATAGCTCCTGCCGAAGCGCTGCAAGCCATCCCGGTATCCACCTATAAAGCTATCCTGATTACCGGGGCAGCTTCCGACAGTCTGCGTCCTACACTTTATGACTTTCTGGGACACCGCGCTTTGGACATTTTATCCGAAAGATTGTTTTACTATCCGACTCTACCTCCAAAAATACCGCTAGCTATATTCGGTACAGCGACCGACTTTATAGATGCTTCCTTATCTACTTTCAAGCGAAATGCCGCATTCTACAGTCTAGGTATCTGGCAAAAATTGTTAGCTTTTCATCAGAAGTCCGGTAATATCGATGCCTTACTGATGAACGATCTGGAACGACTCGACTATGCCGACCGAATAATCCAGCTTCCGAATAAGGATTCTTTGTACCTGGCCACCTTACAGGAGATGCGAACTACATATGCATCGACCCCTATGGTCGTAGAAGTTATTGCTAAAGAAGCCAGCCTACGGTTAAATCGATTGAAAGGCACAACTGTTCTTCCGGCACAAGAACGAGATACTAAAGAGCAAGTACTGGCTTTGTGTCAGGGAGGGATTGAAAAATTTCCGCACTACAATCGGATCAATCTATTGTACGACATCGTGCAAACCATCAAAGCCCCCGCTTTTTCCACCGAATTTCCTAATATCATCTACCCCGGTGAAACATTGCCTTTAAAAATTAAGTCCAGAAATACCACATCGGTCAGCATTACTTTATACCGGATCGATATGGGAACCGCAACCTACAATGCCTGGAAAGCTTCAGAGAAAAAAAATGTCCCAAAAACTGTGATTCAGCAAAAAAATTATTCTCTTGCCACCGGTCTGGTCTTTCAGGACACCACCATCCAACTGAAAGTGCCCCGAAGCGGGCTTTATGCCGTTAAAATTACGGCTCAAGGTATTCCGGATGCAGTGAACGGCACCTTTCTCACCACCTCATTGTTTTCGATAGCTCAATCCAAAACCAACGGTGTTCGCTTTCAGGTATGTGACTGGCTAAGTGGGCAGGCTATAAAAGGTGCCAAAATATTGCTTTACAAATATCAGTACCCCAATTACAAGGTCATAGACTCCGTTTACACTGATGCCCAGGGATATGCAATATATTCCCGAAAAATCGATTCCCGGCTTTTATACGAAGCAGTAAATGCCGCCAATCCCAACGGCAATCTGCAAAATATTTACCCTTCCTATCGTCAAAAAAATCCGGTACCCCGCATTGAACTGATCACCGACAGGAAGATATATCGTCCAGGGCAGACTATTTATTACAAAGGCTATATCTGGCAAGAAACTCCTGACAGCATATACGCACTCGACAACCGGGTGAATGAAATCCGCTTTCTGGATGCCAACCGCAAAGTAATTTCCACCCAAAAGGCGAGAAGCAATGAATTCGGATCGTTTACAGGATATTTCGTTATTCCGGCCAATGTCTTAAACGGGACCTTTACGCTGAACACCGGCAATCACAATTTCTTCATCGAAGTCAGCGACTACAAACGTCCCGAATTCGAAATCACTTTTACCGAACCGGCACATCCTTATTACATCGGAGATTCAATCTTCATCAGAGGAAAAATAAACAGCATGTCCGGAATTCCTCTGGGACATACCGCCCTTCGTTACGAAATCAGACAATACGCCCATTTCTCCTGGCCATTCACACCTCCTCAAGAGATCCAGGGAAGCGTTTATACTCTTCCCGACGGAACATTCGAGTTCGGTTTTAAATCAGAAAAACCTGTCTCCACCAATCTTCGGCATATCGGTATGTTTGGCTATGAAGTCAACATCACAGCGACAGACACTAAAGGGGAAACCCAGGAAGCGATGACCAGCATCCCCGTCTATCCGGGAATTGCCCGTCCACAGCTCTCTATACCGGAATATGTCAATAAAAACGAGAAAACTGCTTTCACCATTTCTTTATCCAATCTGCCTGCACAGACTACTGGACGGATCGTACACTATTCAATCGACAAATTGATCCTCCCCGATAAAATCACCACAGCCGAACCGACACGCATTGAAAAAAACATCCTGAAAAATGAATTGCTTGTTCAGCAAACCGATTCCATTTTTCCCGACTTACGTTCCTTACCTTCAGGTGCCTATCTTTTTACGGCACAATGCGACAGCATTACCGAAAAAAGTGTATTCTACCTTTATTCACCCCAGGACAAACGTCCTCCCATACCCACTTATTCCTGGTTAATCCCGCAAAAGACAAGCTGTTTACCGGGAGATACCGCCAGCATTCAATTTGGCACCTCAGCCAATAATGCCTACATTCATTATGAAATATACAACCATGAAAAGTTAATCCGTCAGAAATCCCTTATCCTTTCCGACGAAATACTAAACATTGACATACCCTATTTATCCGAATACGGCCGTTTCATCTGGTTATCCCTTCATTACGTCAAGGATAAACACTTTATCCAAGAAACAATTCTTATCGAACGGCCCCACGAAAATAGGGATCTAACCGTTCAAACCAAAACTTTCCGCGATAAGTTACAGCCTGGACAGGAGGAACTCTGGGAAGTTACTGTATTGAACGACAAAAAGCAACCGGCCTTTGCCGAGGTGCTGGCTATGATGTACGATGCCTCCCTCGATCAGCTTTTTCCCTACGAAGTATCACTACGGACCAACTATTCCATCCCTTCCTTTAATAAGGGATGGGAGGATTCCTATGTCTATACGTCTTCCTATCAAACAGGAATGTATACCCGTAGAAAAACGCTGAAAATTCCCGGATTCAAATTCGACCGATTGAACCTCTTCCTTCCCCCTGTCACTGAAATTATGGAATTTGCAAGCTATGAAGGAGAGGATACCTCTGAAAGCATCCCTATTCCCACAGCAAGACTTGCTACGAAAAGCCTCAATAACGCAGCAGGATTTCGTAAAGAATCGGCACCGGTTTCCACCGCTCCGATTGAATTGCGCCAGGACTTTCAGGAAACGGCCTTTTTCTATCCGCAGTTAAAAACAGATTCAAGCGGAAATGTGAACATCCGCTTTAAAATTCCGGAAAGCCTGACCAAGTGGAAATTCATCGCGTTAGCAACCACGCCGGCTATGGCAACGGGACAACTGGAACGCTATATCACTACTTCCAAGCCCCTTATGTTACGCCCTAATCTCCCTCGTTTTTTCAGAAGCGGAGATCAGAACGAACTTCGGATGATTGTCAGCAATCTTACCCAGCAGATACAGCAAGGAACGGCAACCCTGGAATTTCTCCTTCCGGGCAGCGAAGAGGTGATTTTCACTCAACGTCAGGACTTTCAAACAGCCCCGGAAGAAAACAAAACCTTGAGTTTCTATTTCACAGTTCCTCAAAATGCCGGATTGCTCATCTGCCGGTAGACAGCCATCAGCGGAGAGTTCAGTGACGGAGAACAAAATCTGATTCCGGTATTGCCGGACGAAACACTGGTTACCCACACCCTGCCTATCTATACTCAAACGGCCGGAACGCAACAATTCGGTCTCCCAGCCCTGAGCTCCGGAGGAAAGGATTACCGGCTTACCCTGGAATTGACAGCCAATCCCATTTGGTATGCAGTGCTGGCTCTGCCTGCATTGACCGAACCGGCCAATCCTAACGTAACCGACATTTCAGCAGCTTATTATGTAATCTCCATCGCCAGTCGTCTGGCCAAAGCCAATCCCGAGATCGTGGCAGCAATCCGTCAATGGAGCGCCA